>JBDRLK010000001.1:0-7048 GCA_043813155.1 Pseudomonadota bacterium
CCCTGATATTGTCCGAGCCCAGGAGAAGGGCGACCAGGCGGTCGAACACCAGCGCGATGCCGCCGTGCGGCGGCGCGCCGTAGCCGAGCGCCTGGAGCAGGAAGCCGAACTTTTCCTTCGCTTCAGCGTCGCTCAAGCCGAGGGCCGAGAACACTTTTTTCTGAACGTCGCTTCCGTGAATTCGTATGGACCCGCCGCCGATCTCCTGGCCGTTCAGCACGATATCATAGGCCTTTGCCTTCATGCGGCCGGGATCTGATTCGAGAAGCTCCAGGTCCTCCTCCCGGGGAGAGGTGAAAGGATGGTGCATGGCCGCAAACCTCTTTTCTTCCTCGTCCCACTCGAACATGGGAAAATCCCTGACCCACACGGCGCCGAATTTTTCCAAAGGGATGAGGCCCGTCCGCCGGCCCACTTCCACGCGCAGCCTTCCCACGGACGTTCTTGCCGTCTTTTTCTTGTCCACCACGAAGAGCACAAGGTCATTTTCTTTCGCCTCCGCGGCCCTGCCGACCGCCTCCAGCGCGCCGGCCGAGAGCTTCTTCGCGCTCCCGCCCCAGTCGCCGCCCTCGCCCCTCTTGAGCCAGAAAAGCCCCCTGGCCCCGTAGGTCCTGGCAACCTCGGTCAGCCCGTCCACGTCCTTGCGGCTGAACGTGGCGTTTTCGACCTTTATGCCGACGGCCTCGGCCCCCCCCTCGAGCGCTGCGTCGATAACGTTCATGCCGCCGCCCCTCACCGCGTCCGTCAGGTCGACGAGCTCCATGCCGAAGCGCACGTCGGGATTGTCCACGCCGTAGCGGCCGATGGCCTCGTCGTACGTGATCCGCCCGGGTTTTTCAAGGTCCACGCCCAGAAGACCCTTCATCATGACGTTGAGCAGCCCGTCGATGATCCCCATGACGTCTTCGGGCTCCACGAAGCTCATCTCCACGTCTATCTGCGTGAACTCGGGCTGGCGGTCCGCCCTGAGGTCCTCGTCCCTGAAGCAGCGGACGATCTGCATGGTCCTGTCGAACCCGGCCACCATGAAAAGCTGCTTGAACAGCTGCGGCGACTGCGGAAGGGCGTAGAATTTCCCCGGCTCGATGCGCGACGGCACGAGGTAGTCCCTGGCGCCCTCGGGCGTGCTCTTCGTAAGGAAGGGCGTTTCAATCTCCAGGAAACCGCTGCCTGCGAAATAGTCCCTGGCCACCTTGAGGGCTCTGGACCTGAATACAAAATTCTTCGCTATGGCAGGCCGCCTCAGGTCGAGGTACCGGTGCGCCAGGCGCGTTGTTTCGAGCGCGTTGATCTCGTCCTCAACGGGAAAGGGCGGGGTCTGCGCTTCCGCGAGCACGGTGATGGCGCTTCCGATCACTTCCACCTGGCCCGTGGGCATCTTCGGGTTGACGTTCTCGCCCCTGCTCGCCACTTTGCCCTCGATCTCCACGACATGCTCCGACTTGAGCGAGCCCGCGGCCTTCATCAGGCCGGCGTCCACGGCTTCGGGCCTGAACACCACCTGCGCCACTCCCTCGCGGTCTCGAAGGTCGATGAACACGCATCCCCCGTAATCCCTGACCGTCTTGACCCAGCCCTGGAGCACGACCTCTTTTCCCTCGTGATTGAGCCTCAGCTCCCCGCAGTAGCAGCTTCTTTTTTTCATGATCAGAGGTATAATCAACCACAAATCAGGGCATGTCAAGGTGTTCCCCGGCCGCGGGCACAGATTCCCCGCTCCCGGGCATTCACGGCGCGGGCGCCGTGTCCGCCTTGCACCGGTGCAGAACGTTGTCCGTGTCGATGTGCAGGCACGCGGCCGTTCGGCTTCGGCCGTACAGGTCGAGGGCGCGCCAGGCCTCGGAGCCGAACCGTACGGACGCGTAGGAGACAGGGCCGAAGAACGCGTCGGGGTGAAGCGCGGGCGCCTTGTGCAGCACCACCTCGCAGGTCTCTTCGTCCGACGGGGACGCCGGGCCCGCGTACACCCACGAGGGCATGGCCTTCTTCATGGCCGCCAGGTCGGCTCCCGAGACCTCCACGACGTAGAGCGCGCTCATGCCCGGCGTGCCCGGTTTCTGGCGCTCGACCGTGTAGGTTTCGACCAGGGCCTGCTGGGTGAGCCCGCCCCCGCCCCAGGCGCGCCGCACCCTGCGCGGGTCGAGCAGGGCCGCGTCGGCGCCGGTCGTGTGAATGGCGGCGCTGCCGGTGAGCCGGGCGACGCACCTTCGGTCGCAGCCGTTCTCCAGGACAGCGATTTGCCTGTAGGCCTCCGGGCCATATGTCGCGAAGACGGCGTCGACGGCATCCTGGACCCCGGGGTCGAAGCCGGACATGCTTTTCGTGCTCGCAAGCTCCAGCTCGCAGCCGTCGATGCCCCGGGCCGACAGGTCCCAGGCAACGTCGAGCCGGGCGGCCTTTTTCCCGAACGCGCCCGGGTGCACGATGAGCGTGTCGTTTATCACGACGGGCTCGGGAGTCGCCTCGTGGCTGTGAGCGCCCAGGACGATATCGATGCCGTCCACGTCCCCGGCCAGGTCCTTGTCCGTGCGCAGGCCCAGGTGGCTGACCATGACCACGAGGTCCACGTCCGCCCGGTGATCGTCCACGATCCTCTTCACGATGGCCTTCCAGTCCCAGCCGGCGGAAAAGCCCGGTAAAAAGTTTCCCGTGTACTTGCGGTTGAGCGCGTTCCAGGGTCTTGACACCATGCCAAGGAACCCGACGCGCACGCAGCCGACCTGGAGCTCGGCGTATTCCACGGCGCCGAACGCCCTGACGTCGCCGCCCGTGACCTCTATGTTGCTCGCAAGCACGATGGCGTGCGGGTCGTTCGAAAAGGCGAGCAGCTCCTTGCCGCCCCAGGCAAAATCGTGGTTGCCGATGACGCGCACATCGAACCCCATGGCGAACACGGCTTCGCGCGTCGAGGCGCCCTTCGAGAGCTGCTCGGCCACCGACCCCTTCTCGTAGTCGTCCCCCCCGTCCGTGAACACGGTGTAGGGATTTTCCCCGCGCACCGACTCGTAGTAGGCCCTGATGCGGCTGTAGCGGCTCACGCCCGCGCGATCGGGGCCGTAGTGCGCGTGCAGGTCCGCGACGTGCACGAACGTCACGACCTGCCGCGAGGCCGAGGGGTCGCACGCCGGCCCTATGTCGCTCGCGCCGCCCCCCGGGCCGGCCCCGTCGCCGGCCTCCTCGTCCCCTTCCATCTGCGCGGCCTCGCCCGGCTCCATGCCCGCCGCCGCACCGGCGGCCCCGCCCGCGACCGCTCCGCCCTGCGCGCCGCCTCCCCCTCCGCGCTCCCCACCGCGGACCAGCACCGCGAACAGCATGAGCAGCGCAAGCACGAGGAAAAAGCGATTCACCTCTGCTCCCTTCATGCACGCCCCCCCGCGCGGCGCGCAGCGCATGCAAGGATTATGCGTGACGGGCCATTCACACTTTATATTTTACCTCAATACGGCGCGAAATGGAAGGGCCTGGGTGCGATCGGATTCAGTCGGGTCGGATTAAAAAGGGGATTTGGGCGATGGCTTCTAATCGATACGGATCTCTTCGACGTCGCCGGGGAATCTCCCGTCGTCACCGCGATCCTTGCGGGATTTCATTTTGTCTTCTTTTTACTCTTGTCTTTCAGGACGATGGCCCGGCTGACCATGTCGTGCACGCCTCCGATTTCAACGTCCAGGTCGTAATGCTCCATGAGCTGCGTGAGCTGTCGCTTGCAGTTGGCGCAGGGGCTGGCCACGAATTTGGCTCCCGTGGCCTTGATCTGCTCGAGCTTCTTGATTCCCGTGACGGTCATGCGAAATTCGCGGATCGTGTCCATGGCCGACAGCCCGCCCCCGCCCCCGCAGCACCAGTTCTCGGCGCCGGACGGCGTCATTTCCCGGTAGTCCTCGCAGGCCGCCCTCATGATGAGCCGCGGTTCCTCTATGATCCCGCAGCTCCTGCCGAAATTACAGGGGTCGTGGTAGGTCACGGGCTGCGGGTTCTTGGACTTGTCGAGCTCTATCCTGCCCGCCTTGACCACGTCGGCCGTGTACTCCATACAGTTCACGATATCGAACGGCAGCTCGCCCCACCACCTTGCTTTCTCCATCATGAACTTCATGATCCTGTAGGCGTGGCCGCACTCGCCCATCATCATGGTCTTGCATCCGATCTTCTTCGCCTCGTCTACGTACTGCTTGTTTTCGTCCTTCATGGCCTTGTCGTCGCCCGTGAAAAGGCCGTAATTGGCGCCGTCAAAAAATTTCGAGCTCGTGGTCCAGTCCACGTCGAGATGATAGAAAATCTTTGCAAGGCCCATGAGGGCCTCGGGTTTGACCAGCACGTCCCCGGAGGGCGGGACAAAGAAGACATCCGCCTTCTCCTTGTCGATGGGTATGGGAATGTCGATGCCGGTCTCTTCCTTCATTTCCTCCTCCAGGAATTTGATCGTGTCCACGAAACCTTCGGGCGTGCACCCGTCCGTGTTTCCCGTTTTCAGGGAAACGTCCGTCACGTCCAGCAGGCGCTGGGGCGTCAGATTGAGCGCGTGCACGATGGCCCGCCCTTTCCGCGTGAGCACCGAGTGGTCGATGCCCATGGGGCAGTACACGGCGCAGCGCCTGCACCCCGTGCACTCGTAGAAAACTTCCGCCCACTCCTTGATCTCGCCGTCCCTGTAGTCCTCGGCGCCCGCCAGGCCGCCCAGCATCTTGCCTGACGTGGTATTGTGCTTCCTGTATATACGCCGAATCCTGTCGGTCCTCAGGACCGGGTTGTATCGCGCGTCCTGTTTTCCCTGGTAAACGGGGCACACCTGGGCGCAGGTTCCGCAGCGCGCGCAGATTTCCATGGCCACGCGCATGGGCACGGGACCGTTTTTTATGGCGGCGATTGACTTTAATACTGTTTCACGTTCCTTGTTTTTTTCGCTGTTGGTTGCCATGGCTCATTACCTCCTTTGAATCGCGGTTTGCGTGAAAAAGATCCCCCCGAAATGCAGGAGCTTGGAAAAGGGAAGGTACATGAACAGAAGCTGCCCGAGCAGGAAGTGCATGAGGAACCATCCCTTGAGAGGCGGCATGGCGAACTGGAACGTTACGAGTGACGCGAAATAGGTTCGCGTGAGCATGAGATCGAAATGCTCGTGGAAGCGCATGGCGTTTCCCGTGCCGATGATTGCCAGGATGAGGAGCAGGGCCGTCCAGTCGCCGCTCTGCGTGATTTCCCGCACGCGGCCCACGGTAACCCTTCTCAAGATGAGGTAGACGAGCGTCAGCATGATCAGGATTCCGGCCGCGCCCCCGGTCACGGCGGACATGGTGTCGGCATTGATGCCGAGCGCTTTCCAGAGCAAGGGAAAATCCGTGAACACGCGCACGTGGCCCACGAAGATAAAGGCCAGCATGAGATGAAACACCCAGGCGCCCGTCCAGAGCGCCTTGTCGCCCTTGAAAAGGCCGGGAAAGAAAAAAGTCGCCTTCAGAACGCCCAGGAAGGTCCCGGAGCCCGGTTCCGGCGCCGGGAAAATGGTAATCTTCGGAATTGGAAGCTTCCACCAGACGGCAAGCCTGTAGATGATTCCCCCGAGAAAAATCACAAGCGCGACCGGAGGAAGCACGACCCCGACGAGATAGCCAAACGTTTCCATTGTTCATCTCCTTTCAGTTTAATATTTGTTCTTCATTCCTTGTTTCAAGCAACCCATTCAAAGGCATCCCTGCGGGCGGGGAAGCCCGGCCAGCCGATAGGCTCCCTTGGCGATCCCGCACGGGAAGAGCTCACAGATTCGCCTCGTGGTCAGCCCGGTGGCCCGGCTGATACTGACGACCATCGGGCCATGGCCGTGTTTCATGTAGTACCCTCGGACAAAATCAATGATCTTCCAGTGAGCTTCGGTGAGAGGCCCGAGCTGGTTGAGCCGGGCGAGGTGCACGGCCGCATCCCGGCTCCAGGCCGAGTCATCCAGCATGAAGCCGTCCGCGTTCAGGCCTGCATTGACATCCGCATCTTTCATGCTTTCCATTGTGTCCTCCATGTGCGTCCCTGCCGGACGCTGAAATATTGACATCCCGGCCTGTTGCGCTTAAAATAAAAAAAGGGCAAACGGGAAGAGACTCTAGAGTCTTTTCTGCGCGTTTCCCTCGGGCTGGATGTCAGGTTGACGGCCGGGTATCCAGCCCATTTTTTTTCTGTCTTACTGTCCCTGGTTCACACCCTCCGGGTTTTCCGACTTGACGATATTGCATGCCTGATGCTGTTTGAGAAAGCTCATCAGCTTATCGACGGAAAAAGGGTGCTGCAACCGAATCGTTCCAGGTAATGATATTGAAAGCCTGCGCGGGGGAGTTGCAAGGATGAGGGCGTTGCCCCGGATTCTCGGGTCGTTGGACAGATGGTAACACAGCTCGCGGCACTTGTTTTCCTGCATGGTGCAATCCACGACCACGAAGTCCGGACGAAAGCGCTCGATGAGAATCGAGCACTCGTACTCGCAGCTTGCAAACTGCATATTGATCAATTCCTTTTTGCCGTCTTTCTGCAGTGATGCTTTTGCTTCTTCATTATCCGTTATCACCAGCACGTTGAAGGGCCATCCAAGCTGGTACCTGAAATAGGAGCACCTTTCGCACGCCGTGATAGCGGCCGTTCCATGGAACCCCTCTGCCGCCGAAAGATGGCTCATCTCGAAGCACTTGAGGGCCTGGGCCCTTAACACGAGGCAGCTGCCGCACTCATCCTTGGGCTTGCCCTTGCGTGCAAAAAATTCCCAGCAGTAAAGAAGGTCCCTGTCCTTGAGCCGCACTGTATTTGGAGCAGCTTTATCGAGAGTCCTGTTTACCAGCTCCCTGATATCAATTTCAGGGACACGGTAGTGGCCGCCGGGCGTTCGGACCGCTTTGATCCTTCCGTGCTTGATCCACTTCAGGATTGTGTCGGAAGTGACCGACAGCAGCTTTGATGCCTGGCCTGTTGAAAGGTAATTCATGGGTAAGTACAGCGCCCCGTTTTCCCCTTTATTATCAAGGAAACCTTAATCTATATTATCCATATTATCGATTTTATGTGTTTTGTC
>JBDRLK010000002.1:0-4352 GCA_043813155.1 Pseudomonadota bacterium
ACCATTCCTCCCCACGCCCCTTCCCTGGAAATAAAAAATAATACTACTCCTGAGTTGTATCGTCAATACAACAAAACAACCTTGGGGTTGACTTTGGAGGACTTTTCAACCATTCTTGAAAGAGGCAGCTGAATGTTAAAGCCCGGTCACATACTCGACGGAAAATACAGCATCGAGAGTCTTCTCGGCGAGGGGGGGATGGGAGCAGTCTTCGTCGCAAGGCACACCGTCATCGGAAGAAGAGTGGCCATCAAGGTGCTGCATCCCCACTTCGCCGGGGACCATGAGGTGGTTGCGCGGTTTGTCCGGGAAGCGAAAGCGACCGTCATCATAGCGCACGAAAACATTATCGAGGTCACGGATGTGGGGCGTACGGATGAGGGATACCCCTACCTCGTAATGCAGCTTCTGGAGGGCGAAACCCTTGCCCAGCGTCTTGATAAAGAGGGGAAGCTTTCCTGCGACGAGGCACGAAGCATCTGCGTCCAGATCCTTTCGGCCCTCGGGGTTGCGCACGCAAAAGGCATCGTCCACAGGGATCTCAAGCCGGAAAATATCTTTCTTACAACAATATCAGGGAAGCGGGATTTCGTGAAGATCCTTGATTTCGGCATATCAAAGTTCATCGAATCCGTGCAGGGCGTTCAGGCCGGAATGACCAGGACCGGCTCGATCCTCGGCACCCCGCACTACATGGCGCCCGAACAGGCAAGAGGCGAGAAGGTTGACCACAGAATTGACATATACGCCGTGGGGGTGATGCTTTATCAGATGACAACGGGCCGTCTTCCCTACGATGCTCCCAACACCAACGCACTCCTTCTCAAGATCATGATAGCCGAGGCCGTCCCTCCGCGGAAGATTTGCCCGGAGATCCCGCGGGATATGGATGCGGTCATCCTGAAATCGACGGCGCGAAGCCCTGATGAACGTTTTTTCTCCGCCCCGGAGTTTCTCGCACATCTTGAAAGGTGCTCGAAGAGCGCTGCCTTTCCATCCGCCGGCTCCAGGCCGACGACGGCCGATGCAACAGGGGGGTCTTCAGGCCATGATGCTAAGAACATGTTACCCGCCTTTGAACATCCATCCCATTTTCTTCCCCGCCCCCCCACGACCCTTTCGATGAGCGCGGACGAGAAGGGTACGACGATCCATGCCGGAGGAAGGATGAAAGCGACTGTTGCGGCGCTCGCTGCGGTCATCGTCATGGGCTTTGCCATACCGGTCGCGGTGCTGCTCGTCTTGAGTGGAAAGGCGAGCAAACCTGAAGACTTGCCCGCTGTTTCTTTGAAAACGGACGTGGTCCCTGTGGATGAAGATAATCCCGCGGGTGCTGCGGCAGCGGCTTCTCCCAATGAAACCAACGCCGGCCGGGAATCGATCGGGCCGCTCGATGATCCCGAGTACCTGCCGGTAACGAAAGAGAAGATGGTTGCCGGCCATGGCAGGAAAAAAACGGAGAAAGGCTCGGAAAACAGGAAGCAGGTCCCGGGATATTTGATCGATATGGACAAATCCGGCAAAACCACGACGGCTGTGGAAAACAAGGATGCAGGCCTGAAACCCGTAAAAATTCAGAGCCCGGGCAAGAGCGTATCTGTTCCAGAAGAGGGGACGGCGAAAGAGGGTTTTCTATCGGTTTCCACCATACCCCGGGCGGTCAAAATACTGATAGACCAGAAAGACACGGGCAAGAATTCACCAATCATCAAGCACAAGGTCGCCGCGGGCTCCCACAAGATCACGCTGATCCTGGAAACCGGGGAAAGGCATGACTACGAGGTGGAAATTATGGAAGGCAAGAACAACAAGATCATCAAGGACTTTACGAAGTGATCACACCTGGCTTGATCCGCCAAGAATTATTAAGGAAGTACTGATGTTCAAGCAAAGTGTCATTATAATATCACCTATTGTGCCGATCATCCTCTGCATATTCTTTCTTGGATGCAGAAATGAGAAATCCAAGGCGTCCATGGAGGATGATCTTGCATCCCGCGGCGACTCAGACAGGAAGGAAACGAGCATAGAAATATTGTTCATACAAGAACACATATTCCCCCGGTAAACCTTGAGGCTCATGGGGGGGTCATGGGCATTGTTCCCTCGTACCCGTCGATGATATCCTCGGTGTTCAGTATCTTCTTTTTGATCAGCACCGTCTGCCTTTTTTTCGTGATCGCCCTGTCCGCAAGGACGGCAAGGCAGACGCTGAGCAGCCCCGTGGCGATCCCCGCGGCAATATCCGCGCACCAGTGGATTCCAAGGACAAAGGTGGACAGCACGATGGTCGCTCCCAGGAAAAGAAAACTGTTTTTCAGGCGGAATTTAAAAAGATACCCGGTTGAGATCATCACGACCGTAAAAGACACGTGCAGGCTCGGGAAGCAGTTGTCCAGGCCGCTGATCGGCCGGATGGCCGCGATGAGCCTCGTGGACAGGACATCGGAAAGAAGAATGGCGTTCGAGTCCGGGAAGGCCCATCGCTCCGGGACCGGGAAAAACAGGAAGAAACCAAGGGCCAGCAGGTAATTCACGGCAATCGCCAGGGCGAACACCCGAAAGGGCGTCAACGACTCCCGCATCGCCAGGGCAATGGTCACGCCCAGCAGCATGAGGGGAAAAAGGAGGAAATAGGAAAACGAGTAGCCCAAAACGACCCATCGATTCATGAACTCATGAAAAATGAAGCTGAAGTCGCCCTCCAACCCGTGAAAGGCCGACGCGATCCTGTAGCCGGTCTCGTACCCGGCTTCCGACTTTATGAAGCTCTCCAGCTGGGTCTCGGCATAATTGAACACGAACAGGAAAACAAGAATCGAGGTCAACCCGACCCTGCTGTTCAGTACCCTGCCGACCGGGGTTTTATCGAAGGACCCCGAGGAAGCGGCGGCCGGGGAATCCCTGAACACGGCCGGTTCCCCCACCATCGCAACCCTTTCTTCCCCGGACCCCGAGATATCTTCGTTCGTTACATATTTTTTCCCTGAGCAAAAGCCGGTCGCAAGGAGTGCTTCCTTCATTTCCGACGCGGAGGAATACCTGTCCCCGGGCTCCTTGGCCGTTGCCTTGAGAATGACCTTTTCGATCTGCCCGGGCATGGCGCAGTTGAATTCCGTAAGACTGGGAAATGGTTTTATGGCAATCTGGACGATTATGCCGCTGACGGTCTCGGCATTGAACGGGAATTTTCCGGAAAGCATCCTGAAAAGCAGCGCCGCAGCGGAGTAAACATCGCTCCTGTGATCGATGTCCCTGAGGCCTTTGACCTGCTCGGGGCTCATGAAGTAGGGCGATCCGATGATCGCGCCGCTCTTCGTGAGCTTCTTGTCCTCCCCTTCGGTTTTGAATTTCGATATTCCAAAATCCATTATCTTCGCCGTGAACCCATCCGAACCGGGAATCTTTGCAAGAAAAACATTCTCCGGTTTCAGGTCCCTGTGAATGATTCCCGCCTCATGCGCTGCCTCGAGCCCGTCGAGAATCTGGAGGGTGATATCGACCGCAGGCCGCAGCGGGATGGAGCCGTGTTTCTCAATCAGTGCGGCGAGAGATTCTCCTTTCAGCAGCTCCATGACGATGAAAAGCAGGTTCTTTTCCTCGTCGTGGACAAAATCATAGACCTCGCAGATGGCGGGGTGGCCGATGGAGCCGGCGGCGGCCGCCTCCCGCTTGAACCTCTCGATCGCGCCGGGGTCGCCTGAAATGTCGCTCAACATGACCTTGACGGCGACGCGCTTGTTGATCGTCAGGTTCACGGCTTCGTACACAACGCCCATGCCCCCGCCGCCGACCAGGTGAACGAGCCTGTACTTGCCGGCGAGAACGCTCCCTGCAAGGTTTTCATGTGAGCCGGCCATGGTGCTATGAGCCTCGCTTTTTCACTTGCCCCGAGGTTGTGCGGTTTTTTTGAGAACGGCCAGCAGCGCGAAAACCGCGGCGAGAAAAAACAGGGCAATCAAGGCAATGGCAAAAACCTGGAAAGCCAGTCTTTTCTGCTGCGTTCTCACGAGAAAAACCCTGAAAACCTTGTTGCTCATGGGGTCAAAGTCAAACCTCGTGCCGCCTTCCTTCCTGGGAAAGCCATCGCTTTCGAGCTGAAAAGAATGAAAATCACCCTTGACCGCCTTCACGTCGAACGGGGCATCCATGACGTACTCGTTTTTATTGAAATCAGACCATGTGATTTTCTGGGCCTTCATGACCGTCCCCTCGGGGAGGCTGAACTCGACGTCGCGAAGCACTCTCGGGAGCTCGTCATCAAAGGCCCAGATATACCGAATCCTGTGCATCCTGGTGTGAATGATTGCCCCGATCCTCGACGTGAGACTTTCCATGTCGTCTTTCTTGAA
>JBDRLK010000003.1:0-18375 GCA_043813155.1 Pseudomonadota bacterium
GGGCTTCAGCCCCGCTGCAAGGAAAGCATGCCTGGAGACAGACAGCTGCTCGAGCTGCCCGGGAGGAAGGCGGACCCGGAGCGCCGCTCCTTCCTGCTTCGTTCGGCCACGATCCTGTACAGCTTCATGGCCGCCTTCTCCTTTGCCTGGGGGTTTATCCGCGAGGACCTCGACATCTTCAATCACCCCCATCCGCCCTACGTTTTCCCGTGGCACGCCGGCCTGTGGGGAGGGCTGATCGCGGGCGTGGTTTTCGGGTGCATCATCGTCTGGCTTTCAAAGGCAGTCGTCAGAAAAACGAAATGGGCCAGGGACCTGCTCGTCGAGATGAAGAGCATCCTCGGACGGCTGACATGGACCGAGGCCCTGTTCCTGGCGGCGCTGTCCGCGCTTTGCGAGGAGATTCTTTTCAGGGGCATCCTCCAGGCGCACCTGGGCCTCGTCGTTTCCAGCCTGATTTTCGGCCTGGCGCACCTGCCGCGCTCGAGGACGTTCATTCCCTGGACCATCCAGGCCGTGCTGCTCGGCTTCTGCCTGGGCCTGCTCTTCCTGTACACGGGCAACCTGGCCGCGCCCGTGGCCGCACATTTCGTGATTAATTTCCGCAACCTGAATTTCATCAGGAAATACCCGCCGGTTGATCGGGTTAACGCAGGCTGAAGCCTGCGGCTGCCGGCTGATACGGGATTATCTCGCCCGCGTGCACGGCTTCGAAATCCGCGGTACGCACGTCGTGAAGCGCGTGCAGAAGCTCGTCGTCCCGCCTCATGTCATGGGCGCCTATGGAATTTAATTCATTTTTACAGTAAAGTGCTCAAGTTACAAGGCGTGCGAAGCAAAATGACAAGAGCTTTCATAGCCGGCGCAACAGGATACACGGGCCGCGAGCTCGTCCGGGCCCTGGCGGAGAAGAACGTCGAGGCCATTGCCCACGTGAGGCCGGATTCATCTCGCCTCGGGGAGTGGAAGGGGCGCTTCGACGGGCTCGGCGCGCGGATGGACACGACGGCCTGGGTCAAAGAGGCCATGGATGCGGCCCTGGCCGGGCTGCGGCCTGACCTTGTTTTCTGCCTCCTGGGAACCACGAAAGCCAGGGGCCGCGGCTCGGCGGGCAGGGGAATTGCCGAGAATTACGAGACCGTTGATTTCGGCCTGACCGCCATGGTGATCGATGCGTCGGTGAAGCTGAAAAAAAAGCCGCTTCTTATCTACCTGTCGGCCATGGGCGTCAAGGAAAAGTCGCGCAATCCCTATTTCAGTGCGCGCTGGAAGGCGGAGAAAAAGCTTCGGGAGAGCGGCCTGCCCTACATCATCGTGAGGCCCGTGTTCGTTTCCGGGCCGGACAGGGACGAGCGCCGCATCATGGAGCGGGTGGGGGCAACGGCGTGGGACGGCGCGCTCGCCGTTGCGGGCGCCATGGGTTTTTCCGGGCTGCGCGACCGCTACAAGTCCATCAACGCGAGCGGCCTGGCCCGGGGCATGGTCAGGCTCGCCTTTGATCCCTCGGCCGTGAACACCGTCGTGGAAAGGGAAAACCTGTAATCCAGGGAGGCGTCCGATGACCCTTAACCGCCCCGGCGACATCATCGATGAAAGCTACGAGCTGATCGAGCCGGTCGGCGCCGGTTCCTTCAGCCTGACGTGGAAGGCCATGCACCTGAGGCTCGACAGGCATGTGGCCGTAAAAATCATTTCCTTTTCCAGCCTCGACGCCGCCGGGGTGAGCGAAGAAGAAAAAGAGGCGAAAAAAAACGCGATTGCCAGCCTGTTCTTCCGCGAGGCCAGGATACTGTCCGCCATCTATCATGAAAACGTCATCAATATCCTGGACGTCCACCAGGACCGGTTGGACGGCCACTACATGGTCACCGAATTTCTCGACGGGAAGAGCCTCGAAGACATCATCAGCAGCAGGCAGAAGCTGACGGTCCCGGAAACCCTGCGCTATTCTCTAGCCGTTCTCGACGGCCTGAAGGCAATTCACAACAAGAACATCATTCATCGCGGCATCTTGCCTGCCGGCATCACCGTGTTTAAAAGCGACTCTGGAAAGGAGCAGGTGAAGATAGCGGATTTCGGCTCCGCGAAGTTCCTGGACCCGGCCCGATACAGTGTAGTGACGGACCGGGAAGAGCCCGCCCCCGGGGCATTGGCGTACATGAGCCCGGAGCAGGTCAGGGGCCAGGACAGCGGCCCGGATCGCAGGGCGGACCTCTATTCCGTCGGGGTCATCATGTACGAATGTATTTCCGGAAAGGTCCCGATCGAAGGCGGCGGCCGGCGGGAAACGGAAGAAAAGATAGTGTCGGGCGAGCTGGTCCCGCTCCGGAGCGCGGCGCCCGGCCTGGCGCCCGGGATTTACGGGATAGTGGAAAGGGCGCTTCAAAAAGACAGGGAGCGGCGCTTTCAAAACGCGCAGGAGTTCATCGAAAAGATCGAAGCGGTCCTGGAAGAAGAAAAGGCGGACGCCGAAAGCATGGACGAGGCGCCGGCAATAGAAATTCTTGTGGACTCAGATGATCACGGAGCAGAGCCGGGCAGAAGGGAAACTCCTTCGAGCTCGCATTGGCATGAGGAGGAGCCCGCCCGGGACGCGAATGATTCCGGCAGGGAGAGCATCCTCGACACCGCCCGTGCGCACTACCTCAGGAAGGACTGGGACAACGCCTCGAAGTGCTACCAGATGATTCTCATGAACAATATGGGATCGCAGAATACCGATGAGACGATCGAGGCCTACTGCCGCCTCGGCAACATCAAGATGAACCTCGACGAGCCGCGCAAGGCACGGAACATGTACGAGAAGGCCCTCGCGCTCGACCCTCGCCACCGGCCGGCCCTCGAGGGAATGATCGGCCTCTTCGAGAAGCAGGGGGAATTCGAGAGGGTCATTCAATTCAAGAAGGCCATCGCCGAGTCGGCCGATGAAGGCGAGAAGTTCGTCCTCCTCGTCGAGATCGGGGACATCCGGCACGAGAATCTCTACGACGGCGCGGCCATCGCCGCGTACGACGAGGCGCTCGGGCTCAGGCCGACCGACCGCTCGCTCCTGCTCAAGCTCGCGAACCTCTGCTCGAGCACGAAGCAGTGGCCGAAGGCCGTGGAAGCCCTGAAGCGGCTCGCGGACCTCGAGGAGGACGGCCCGCGCAGGGCGCACTGCTTCCGCTCGATCGCCGAAACCTGCCTCGCCGAGATCAAGGATATCGATCAGGCCGTCGCGTTCCACAACAAGGCCCTCGATTCGGACCCGGAAAACCTGAAGAGCTTCGAAGCCATCGAGTCCATCCTGGTTCCCCTGCAGGACTGGAAGCAGCTCGAGCGCAACTACCGGAAGATGCTCCACCGCGTTTCCGGGAGGAGCAACGCGGTCCTCGAGGAGAGCTTCCTGCTCAGGCTCGGGGACATCTACCGGACGAGGATGCATGACCTCGAGGCCGCCGCGGAGGCCCACAGGCTGGCGGCGAAGATCAACCCGGGCAACGTCGCGTGTCACGAAATCCTGGCGGAGCTGTACGAGACGGCCCCCGGCAAATGGCAGGATGCGGCCGACGAGCACCATATCCTCATCCGGCGTGACCCGAACCGGATCGAGTCTTACAAGGCCCTGCGCAGGATTTACATGGACGCGCGCCGGTACGACCGGGCATGGTGCATGTGCGCGACGCTCAGCTTTCTCAAGAAGGCGGACGAGGAGGAGCAGCGCTTCTTCGAACAGTACAGGATGAAGGGCCTGCCGCGGGCCCGGCAGGCCCTCGATAACGAGCAATGGGTCAGGGACCTGCTGCACCCGGGGGAGGACGTCTTCATCGGCAAGATCTTCGAGCTGATCACCCACCCTGTCTTCAGGACCAAAGTCCAGCCCCACAAGAAGTACGGCCTCAAGAAGAAGGACAGGAAGGACCCCTTCACGGACACGGAGGCCGTCGTCCGCATCTTCGGGACGCTGGGCCGGGTCCTGAATCTCCCCCTGCCCGAGCTCTACGTGTACCCCGACCAGGCGGCCGGGCTGCAGTACGCGATTACGGAGCCGCCCGCCTCCGTCGTGGGCAAGGCGCTTCTCTCGGGCCACTCGCCGCAGGACCTCACGTTCATCGTCACGAAGCACCTTTCGTACTACCGGGGCGAGCACTACATCCGGCTCATGGAGCCGACGGCGGCAGGCCTGGAGACGCAGCTCCTGGCGGCCATCAAGCTGGCTGCCCCCGGCTACCGGCTCCCGCAGGACGCGGCCGAGCGGGTCACGCCCGTCGTGAAGACGCTCAAGAGCGGGCTCTCGCCCGCACAGAAGGAGCAGCTGGCCAGGGTGGTCGAGTATTTCATCGACTCGAAGGCGGAGGCGGACCTCAAGCGATGGTGCGCGAGCGTCGAGCTCACGGCGTGCCGCGCGGGCCTCCTGCTGTGCAATGACCTGCAGTCGGCCGCCCGGGCGGTGAGCGCCGAGCCGCCGGGGATGTCCGATGTGTCACCGGGCGAAAAGGTGAAGGAGCTCGTTGTCTTCTCGGTTTCGGAGAATAACTTCCGGCTGCGCGAGGCGCTCGGCTTCAACGTCGGGGGCCCTGCCGCGTAAGGAGCCGCAAAGAAAAAAAGCCCTTCTCTCTCCGTCAGCTCAGAAACTGCATAGAAGAAGCCGCGACACGGCCTGCGGTGAAAAAAAACAGGACAAAATCCTCCTGGAATGTGATGAGGGGAAGGGTGAATCGCATCCCGTTCAATAAATCCGGATCATGTGGCAATGTCAATTGGTTGAAAAAAAAACAGCCCGATATTATGCTGGTCAGTATGAAAAAGCAGAATGAGGCAGGAGCGCCTCCGGAAATCGGGCCCGAGCCAGCGGACCACACGATCGAGAAAAGTCTGCAGCCCAGGACGGTCGAGCATAAGAATTTCGAGTTCGACCCGCAAACCGGAAACGTAAGGTGGCTGGACGGTGGGGAAACGCCGTACAGGCTCGTGGTCGACGGCCTCGTGGACAAGGGGGCGGCATTTTCATATGAAGACCTCAAGAAATTCGAGCAGACAAGGCAGGTATCGGATTTTCACTGTGTCGAGGGATGGTCGGTTCTCGATCTCGAATGGGAGGGGTTTCGCTTCAGCGAGATTTTGAGCCGCATCACGATAAGGCCTGAAGCCGGGTTCGTGGTGCTGCACGCCATGGGGGAAACCGATTACGTGGCCCAGGGGTTGAACCATTATATCGAGTCGTTCGCCGTGGCCGACCTCTTGGATCATGGTAAGGAGATCCTCTTCGCCCTGAGGCTGGGAGGCAGGCCCCTGGCCAGAGCGAACGGCGGACCACTGCGCCTCGTTTCCCCCCGCGAGCTCGCGTACAAGAGCATCAAGTTCGTCTCCAGGATTGAAATGACGAAGAGGCCCACGGAGGGGTGGTGGACCATCGCAAATCCCATCTATCCCATGCACGCGCCGGTGCCGGCCGGCCGCCTCAGGAAAAAGAAATGATGTGCCGTGGATCCGTCCGCCGCGCGCTCGGACAATAAATCTTTCATCGAGCTTTTGCTTCCTGCTGAGCTCCATGGATAGTATCATGAACTGTCCTTGCGAGTGTGTCAAGGAAGCCTGCCATGCGTGCCATGCGTCTGCGGGGGTGCATGGGCGCGGCAGGAGGGAGGAATGGCGTCGTGAATGGACGCTTGGGGGGTTGCGGGGCAGTGTGAGTGTAGAGTCCGGCAGCTGCGCCATGACGCGCCTGTTATATCTGTTCCCGACGGGCAGAGGGGTTAAAATTCATGTTAATTTTTTTTAATATGGGGATGAAGGCCGCGTCTAATAAGCAGTTTTTCGAAACGCACTGTAGCTGCGGGCCCTGGGCCCGCCCGGGGCACGCCGAGGGCCTGCAGCTACAGGTCTTCTTCTTCCTCGCGGTCCTGGATGGGCGTGTACTCGGTGCCCGGAGGCATCCTGAGCATCTGCGTGGTCGGCGGGTAGAGGTCCATGGACGTCTCGGTTGTCTCCATGCCGTTCGGAAAGATCAGCCGTTTGACTTTTTTTATCCTGAAGCCGTTGATGCCTTTCTGATCCGTGACAATGGTGCCCGCGGGGAGCGTTTCATCATATTCGATGGATTCATCGAAGGGGAACTCTTCAACCACCTTTTTGCCCCACTTGACCCTCACGGGCCTTGCCGCGCCCACGAGCTCGAAGAAAATTTTGTTCTTGTCGATCGAGGATTTTATGGTAACGGGGAAGGGGAAGGGGTTTCTGATCTTGAGGTCCATGGTCGGGTACACCACGGTGGCGTCGAGCCCCATGGTGATGTAGGAGCTTGGCCTGGAGTGCGGGGACCTCTCGAGGATATCGAAGCCCGCGTGGATCGCGGCCGCGTGCAGCGTGCTCGCCACCTGGCATACGCCGCCGCCCACGCCCTCCACCATTTCGCCCTCGTATATTTCCGGCGCTTCCTTGAACCCCTCGAGCAGGCTGCGCGGCCCCACCATGGAGTTGAAGGAAAGGACCGTGCCGGGCATGACGATGACGCCGTTTATGCGCTGCGCCGCGAGCTCGATGTTGTGCGCCCTGGCCGCGTTGTCCTTTCCGCGGCGCGAAAAATGCGTCTCGTAAGAGCTTATGAGGACTTTTGTGTCGAGCTGCCCCAGCATGACGGCGGTGACCTGCGGCTTGACGGGAACAAAGGGGAGCTCGATAGTGTAGTTTCTTTCCCGCGTCACGGCTTCTTCCGCCAGGTGGATGCCCCTGTAGACGTCGAGCGCGGATCCCTCCTGCTCCTGCTGGATCTTCATGCCGCCTTCCCAGCCCACGCGCGCATTGGCCGCGTGCCTGTCCATTTTTTCCTTGAGCTCCATGAACACTTCCAGGGCCACCTCGTCGTCGAGCGTGATGGAAAGGGGAACGTCAAAGGAGCCCTCCCTCACGCGCAGCACGTACAGGAGCTCGTGGATGGGATCGCCCCTGAACTGCCTTATGCGGTCGATTTTCTCGATCGTGGACTTCACGTCGGGGACGAACCCGAGGCGCTCGAGGGCCACGGTCTCGCTTTTACCGTTCCCCGAAAGAGTCGCTTCCACGGCCAGGAGCTCGGCTGTTTTTTTCTGAACGAACAGCCGCAGGGAGGAGGCGTTGGCGCCGATCTGCTCTCCCTCGACCTTGATGTACTGCGCCCGGTCTTCGACCCTGCATACCCGGTACCAGGCCGCGACGGGGAGAAGATAGGCGACGGGGATCAGGACGATGAGGGTGATTTTCAGGACTTTGCGAAAAGTATTCACGTTGACGTCAGGGGACCAGGCCGTGGCTCTTCAGGGCCTGGAGGATAACCTGCGCGCCTTTGCCGTTTTCCGCGGGCATGACGAGCGGGGGCCGGATGGACGGCTCGATCAGGCCCATTTTCGAAAGCGCGAATTTCGCGGGACCCGGGTTGGACTCCACGAACATGGCCCCGTACATGTCGAGATTGGAAATGTGGGTGTCTAAAGCCTTGTCGAGGTTCCCGTTTTTCCACTCGCGGAAAATTGAGACCATCCTGTCCGGGATGACGTTGGACGACGTGCAGATGATGCCGTCGCCGCCGCAGGCCAGGAGGGGGAAAAACGTGGGGTCGTCCCCGCTGAGGATTGAAAAACTTCCTTTTACAGCTTTGCGTGTTTCCAGGACCCGGACCATGTTGCCCGTGGCGTCCTTTATCCCGGCGCAGTTCTCGTGGGACGCCACTTTCCTCACCGTTTCGGGCAGCATGTCCACGGCCGTTCTCGAGGGCACGTTGTAGAGGATAACGGGAATGGCCGCACTATCCATGACCTGCATGAAATAGCTCGCCAGCCCGTCCTGCGTGGGCTTGTTGTAATAGGGGGTCACGACGAGCGCGCCGTGGCATCCCAGCTCAGCCGCCATTTTCGTGCACGCCACGGTCGGGGGCAGCGCGTTGGTGCCCGTCCCGGCGATGATCTTGCACTTCCCGTCTGTTTTCTTCAGGGCCGCGGTCAGGATTTCAGACCGCTCGGCGTCGGAGAGGCTGCTGCCTTCGCCCGTGGTGGCGCAGACGGCCAGGCCGTCGACGCCCGCGTCGAGCTGCCTTTCAATGAGCCTGTCCAGCGCTGAAAAATCCACCTTCCCGCCGGCCTTGAAAGGTGTTACGAGGGCCGTGATGACGCCCGTGAATTTCTTTTCCGTCATTGATCATTGACCTCCAAAAAGCGAATATTCGATTGCGGGGAAAATATTGTCCCTCCATTCCAGGTTGCCGAGCCATCCCTCGTCGATCCGCCCGGAACTGATTTCCCGCCGCAGCCGCTCAAACCTCGACACGTGCATTTTGATCCTGTTCCCGGCGAAGCCGGCGGACTGTTTCGTCATCATGAGGAAAGGCCAGTCGGAGCTCTGCGCCAGCAGGAGCTCGCGCGCCGCCTGGTTAAGCGCCCTCCTCATGGTCCCTGAAGCGCCCGGGAACCTGCGCGCCAGCTCCATCATCCTTCTGCCGCACTCGTGGACGTGCCTGTAGATCCACCCGTTGGAGCCGTCGAGCCATACCCAGTTGTAGCCGTTCGCGCCCCACGAGCCGGCGGACGGAATCGTGACCTGGTTTCGCGGATGGTTTATCAGGTACTGGGCCAGCGTGATGGTCTCGATCTCGTTCTGATCGTAGTGGATCTTCCTGAAGAGGAAGTCGAGGAACTCGGGGCCTTCGAACCACCAGTGCCCGAAGAGCTCCGCGTCGTAGGGCGTGACGATCACCGGGGGCCTGTCCATGTGCGCGCCGAGGTTCCTGATCTGGTGCTGGCGGTTGAACATGAAGTTGCCGGCATGCTCCGCCGCCCTTTCCCTCGCCTCGTAGGGATGGTACAGGTCCTTCAAGTCCATTCCATCCCTGTGCGTGATCCTGTGGTATTTTATTCCCGTGAAGAGCCTGATGCCGTCGGGATTGGCGGCGCTCCCAAGCTCCTCCGGTGCAAGGTCGAAGCCGATGTCCCTGTAAAAATCCCTGTACCAGAAGTCTCCGGGGTAGCCCGTCTCGGCGCTCCAGACCTGCCTCGATGATTCGGGGTCGCGGCCGAAGGCGGCAACTCCCGACGGCGTGTAGACGGGCGCGTACACGCCCCATTTCGGCCTGGTTGAGGCGTTCATGATGCAATGCGTGTCCAGGATGAAAAACCGGATGCCCAGGGCGGCAAGCTCTTCGTCGAGGCCGGGGTAATAGGCGCATTCGGGCAGCCAGATTCCCCGGGGGGCCCTTCCGAACGCCCTGATGTGGGACTGGACGCCCACGGCGAGCTGGGCGCGCACGTTTTCGGGCTGCACGGCCAGCAGCGGAAGGTAGCCGTGCGTGGCCGCGCAGGTAAGGATTTCGAGGTGCCCCCGCTCTTCGAGAGAGGAGAAGGCGCCGACCAGGTCCCCGGCCCACCTGTCCCAGAATTCGTGAACCCGGGCGAAGCGGTCCCTGTAAAACCGCGCGAGGTAGCTCATGTGCCCGTGCCCCCGGTTCCTCTTGATTTCTCTTTGGGCCAGGGCCTCCAGCTTTATAAGGTGCTCGATGTAGCGCTGCTTGAGCAGGTCGTCACCCAGCATGTGCACGAGGGTGGGGGACAGCGTCATGTTGAGCCTGAACGGTATGCCCTCGTCGGCAAGAGCCGTGAATTTCGCCAGGAGGGGAACGTAGCATTCGGTGATCGCCTCGTGGAGCCACATCTCTTCGATGAAGCTGGCATGCTCGGGATGGCGTACGTACGGGAGATGGCCGTGAAGAATGATCGATATGTATCCTGTAGTCATGGCGGTTTTAATGAGTCTATTATCATTCCTTCGGAGGCAAGTCAAATGGCCCCGCCTCAAATTTGACCATCTCCCACACGTCGCTTTTCTCGTCGAAGCGGATCAGGTACTGCCCGTTTTCGCAGATGACCTTGAAGTACCTGTGGTTCTCCCCGACCCACATGTCGATGATTTCTTTGACCGCGAGGCGATTGCCTCCCGTGACAATAGCGCGGGGCGACTCGTCTCCCCGGCAGCCGCTGTAGCATTCAACCTTGATCTTCATCGCTGTCCGGGAGCCTGACAGCCCCAGTGAGCATTGTCTCCGCGGGCGGCTGGAGCCGCCCCTGCCCACGCTGAGGGATAAAACGACCAACGACTATTAAAGCGACCACTTCGATTTGTGCAGCTCCGTCAACGCTTCCCGCGCGGGCTTGATCCACTGGCTTCCGGGGAATTTCTCGATGAGGCTCTTGAGCGTTTTCTGCGCCTCGTCGATTTTATGGACTTCGCCGTAGCAGACGCCGAGCTGGTACATGGCGTCGTCGGCGATTTCCCTGTCGAGAGTCGTTCCCAGAAGATCCGACAGGACGACGATGGCTTCCTTCTGCCGGCCCTGCATTCTCAGCGAGATGGCGAGCTCGAGTCTCACGCCGGAAATGTGCGTGGCGTCCTCTTTCAGCGTTACGGCCTGCCTGTAGTATTCCTCGGCCTCCTTCCACTTTTTCTGCCTGGCCAGGTTGAGCCCCTTCTGATATTTTTCGAGGCTCAGCTCGGCCCTCATCGCGTTGACCTTGTCCTTGAAAATGGCCTTTTCAGCCTCTGTGAGCGGGAGCTTGAAAACTTCCTCGTAATTGTTGATTGCCTGCTCCTTGTTGTTGTCGCGAATCAGCAGGTAGAAATCCTGGATTTTTGTCTCCACCGTGTCTCGAGCGTTTTTCTTGTTTTTCATCTCCGTCAGGTCTTTTTTCAGGCGATTCTGCTTTTCAACCACCATTTCCTTTTCCTTCTCGGTTTTGGCCACCTCCCAGTCAAAGGCCATTTTCAAGCCGAGAAAGATGAGGACGGTGTAAATGATGTAGGCCACGGCGCTGTTGATGTTGATTCTTCTTTCGTATCCAGCCTGTTTTTTAGCTATGGCCTTGATGTCCGCGGCGAGCGAGTTCATAAGATTGTTGGTTCTTATGGACAGCGCCCTCGACTCGACGATCTCTTTTTTTATTTCGCTGATTTCTTCATTGATATCCATTATTCTGTTCCGATCTTCAAGACATCGGCTTTCAGCCGTCAGCATTACGGTATGGGAAAAATCCGCTTGAAAGCGCCGCTGCGCTGACCGCTGACCGCTATCCGCCGATTTCTTATTACTATTTTAACTTGCCCGTGTGTTAGATTTCAAATTTCTTACCTTGATTTTTATTCCCCATATTATGTATTCTAGATACTGCGCGGCTCTTTACACAAGCATCTTGAACATAAAAACGATCATAAACGGCTTTTTCTTCGGCAACTGCTATCTCGTGTGGGATGACGACCGCAATTGCGTGGTGATCGACCCGGGTGACGAGGAAGAGCTCGTGGAGCACACCGTCCGTGAGCACGGGCTCACTCCCAGGCTCATCGTCGGGACCCACGCAAGCGTCGTGACGCTCGGAGCGGTCGGCTATCTGCGGGAGGCTTTCGGCGTCCCCTTCACCCTCCACGAGGAAGAAGCCCGGACGCTGGAGTATCTGCCAACCATTGCGCGGTATTTCGGCCTGCCGGTCATCAGGGTGCCCGACGTGGATCGCTGGCTTAAGGACGGCGAGGAAATCAAGGCGGGAGGGATCGTGCTCGAGGCCATGCACACGCCGGGACACACGCCCGGAAGCATGTGCCTGCGGGGCAGTGGGATGGTTTTTACGGGAAACACGCTGCTGGCGGGCAGTTACGGCAGAACGGACTGGAAAGGGGGGAGCGAAGAGAGCATCATCAAATCAATCGACAAGCGACTCTTTGCCCTGGATGAAGCCACGCGGGTGTATCCCGGGCACGGTCCGATAACGACGATAGGCGAGGAGAAAATATCAAACTGGGTGGTTTATCGTAAGGGAGTCGCCAAGAAATGAGCCAGGGCAAGTTCGACGATCATTTTTCAGCGCGCATCCGCGGCGTCAATGCTTCCACCATTCGCGAGATCTGCCGGCTGGCGGGGATGAAGGATTTCATTTCCCTTGCCGGGGGGTGGCCCAATCCCGATACGTTTCCCTACGATTTCACCAGGAAAGCCATCGGGAAGCTGATGAAGGCCAGGGTGGGCGATGTGCTGCAGTACGGGATGAGCGAGGGGCTCCTTCCCCTGAGACAGTGGTTCCAGGGGTGGCTGAAGGAAAGGGAGGGAATCGAGGCCGACATCGACGAGATCATCATCACGGCCGGCTCGCAGATGGCCATGGACCTGACCTGCCGCGTCCTGGTGGACAGGGGGGATGTCTGCCTCGTCGACCTTCCGACCTATATCGGCGGCTCGGGCAGCATCCAGTTTTACGGTGGCGAGCTCGTGGGCGTGCCCACGGACAACCAGGGGACCTGTGTCGACGCCATGGAGAAGATGCTTGCCGGGCTGCGGAGGGAGGGCAGGAAAGTCAAGCTCTTCTACCTCCTGTCCCTCAACCACAATCCACTGGGCGTCACCATGTCGGAAAGCCGAAAGCGCAAGCTCATGCGGCTTGCGGACGAATACAATTTTCTTCTCATGGAGGACAACCCCTACAGCGACCTGTTCTACAAGGGCAAACGCAGGCTTCCGGCCAAGGCGATGGACGAGAATGGCAGGATCGTTTATATCAAGAGCTTTGCCAAGATTTTCTCACCGGGAATCAGGATGGCCGTGGTCGTGGGTCATCGCGACATCATCGGCAAGATGACCATTGCAAGGCAGTTCGTGGATTGCTGCCCTTCCAACTTGAACCAGTACCTGCTCTACGAGTTCTGCTCCAGCGGCATGATCGACAAGCATATCAGGAAGATCAGGAGATTCTATGCCGCGAGGCGCAAGCAGATGCTCGGGCTGATTGAAAAGTATTTCCCCGCGGAAGTCAGGACCACGAACCCAAGCGGCGGCCTTTTCGTGTTCGTGTACCTCCCGGAAAAAATCAATGCCGCGGACGTGCTCCAGGAGGTCATTGCGCTCAAGGTGGTCTTTGTAACGGGCAGCCAGTTCTACGTCGACGGAAGCGGCGCCAACACCTTCCGAATGTCCTTCGCCCAGGTCCGGGAGGACCGGATGGAAGAAGCGATTTCGAAAATCGGAAAAGTTCTGCACGGAAAACTGCGGCAGCCGCGGAAACCCGGGTAGGGGCGACTTCAGTTGTCGAAATCCCGGGTAGGGGCGACTTCAGTCGCCCATTCCTTTTTCGACGGGAGGCTAAAGCCTCCCCTACCCGTGATTATGATATCGTCCCTTATATGTTGACAATTTCTTACCACCTCTCTAAATTCGATGTCGAAATCAAACTTTGATGCATTTGACGTATGCGTAGAGGTTGAGCCATGGAATTTAATTTGAGCGAAAACCACCTGGAAATCCAGAGAGCGGCGCGGGAATTCGCGGCAAAGGAAATAGCCCCCTTTGCGGACAAGTGGGACGAGGAGCATCACTGGCCGCAGGACGTGGTCCTCAAGATGGGAGAAATGGGCTTTTTCGGATGCATTATTCCCGAGCAGTACGGCGGCACGAACGACGGCTGGCTGGCCCTGGCGCTGATCAGCGAGGAGATCGCCCGGGCGTCAAGCTCCCTGAGGGTCGCCATCAACATGCAGGCCGCGGGGCCGGCTTACGCCCTTGTGCTGTACGGCACGGACGAGCAGAAGCAGAAGTACATTCCCGGCCTCGTGACAGGGGAATTGATCGGCTGCTTCGCGATCACGGAGCCCGACGCTGCCTCGGACATCATGGCCATGAAGACAACGGCCGTGGCGGACGGGGACCACTACGTCGTAAACGGCGAGAAATCATGGATCTCCAACGCGCAGTACGCGGACCTGGCCCTGGTCTATGCTTTCACGGACAAAAGCAAAGGCGCCAAGGGGATGAGCTGCTTCGTCGTCGAGCTCAAGGACAACCCGGGAATCAAGGCGACCGCCCTGGACAAGATGGGCACGCGGTCGTCTCCCACGGGCCTGATCGCGTTCACGGATGCGAAAGTCCCCAAAACCGCGCTTCTGGGCGAGGAAGGCAAGGGCGCCTCGCAGGTTTTCGCGTGCCTGAACCGCACGAGGCTGAATGCGGCCGCGGGAGGGCTGGGCGTCGCGCAGGCGAGCCTGGACCTGGCAACGCAGTACTGCAACGAGAGGAAAGCCTTCGGCCAGGAGATAGGCAAGTTCCAGATGAACATGGAGATGATCGCGAACACGGCCGTGGAGATAGAGGCCGCAAGGCTGCTCATCTACAAGGCGGCGTGGCAGAAGGACCAGGGCCAGCTCGGCAACACGCTGGAAACATCCATGGCCAAGTATTTCGCGGGCGAGGTAGCGGTAAGGGCCGCCCACAACTGCATGAAGATACTGGGCTCGTACGGCTACTCGACGGAGTATTCGGCGGCCAGGTACTACAGGGACGCCATTCTCTACCAGATCGTCGAGGGCACATCCAATATTCAGAAGATGATCATAGCCAACGATCAGCTCGGGTACAGGAAAGCAAACAGGTAATAAACTCCGGGGCAATAATAAAGGGCAGCGGAGCCTTCAGGCTCCCATTGGATATTCGGCAGGCTGGATGGGAGGCTGAAGCCTCCCCTACCCCGAGAAGGCATATGAAAAGGTGAACATGATGAGCAAAGAAAAGATAGACCGGATGTTGAAGGAAAAAGAAAGACTTCGCATGGGAGGCGGCGAAAAAGCTATCGAGAACCAGCACAAGGCCGGAAAGCTGACCGCAAGGGAGAGGCTCGATCTTCTCTTTGATGCGGGCACGTTCCAGGAAAAGGGCCTGTGGGCCAAACACCGGTGCACGGATTTCGGCATGTCGGAGCGCGACCTGGCAGGGGACGGCGTGGTCACGGGCGTGGGCGCGGTCAACGGCAGGCCGGTTTTCGCGGCGAGCCAGGATTTTACCGTGCTTGCCGGAACCGCCGCCGAGGTGCACTGCCGCAAGATCTGCTCGATCCTCGACGATGCCCTGAAATACGGCGGCCCCGTGGTCATGTACAAGGATTCGGGCGGCGCCAGGATCCAGGAAGGCGTGGACTCGCTCAACGGCTACGGGGAAATCTTCTATCGCAACTCCATCGCCAGCGGCGTGATTCCTCAGATCGCGGTCATCGCCGGCCCCTGCGCCGGAGGGGCGGTGTATTCACCGGCCCTGTGCGATTTCATCATCATGGTCAAGGGAACGGCGCAGATGTTCATCACGGGCCCCCAGGTGATCAAGGAGGTCATGGGGGAAGAGATCGACAAGGAAAGCCTGGGCGGAGCCGCCGCTCATTCATCGCGAAGCGGTGTGGCGCATTTCATGGCCGACGACGAGAAAGACGCAGCCAGGATCGTCAAGAGGCTTTTGAGCTATCTTCCTGCCAACAACCTCGAGGACCCGCCGCGCGTCAAGATGACGGCCGCTCCCTTCCGTCCGGCGGAATTCCTCAATGAAGTCATCCCCGATGACCCGAGGACGCCCTACGACATGAAGAAGATCATCGACGAGGTGGTGGACGCCGAATCGTGGTTCGAGGTGAATGACCGGTTTGCCCAGAATTTCATCACGGGGTTCGCGAGGCTGGCCGGCAGGGTAGTGGGCATCCTGGCAAACCAGCCCATGGTGCTGGCCGGGGCCCTGGATATCGACGCGTCCGACAAGGCCGCCCGGCACATCAGGTTCTGCAATGCCTTCAACATCCCGATGATCAATTTCGTGGACGTTCCGGGTTTCCCGCCGGGGATCAACCAGGAGCACGGCGGAATCATCAGGCACGGGGCGAAGATGCTCTTTGCTTATTCAACGGCCACGGTTCCGAAGATAACGCTGATCATCAAGAAGGCCTACGGCGGGTCGTACCTGGCCATGTGCTCGAAGGCCCAGGGGGCGGACAGGGTGTTCGGGTGGCCGACCGCGGAGGTGGCGGTCATGGGAGCGGAGGGGGCCATCGGGCTGATATTCCGCAAGGAGCTGAACGAGGCAAAGGACAAAAAGGCCAGGCAGGCGGAGCTTATCGATGAATACAGGGACAAATTTTACACCCCCTACAGGGCGGCGGCCAGGCTGCAGCTCGATGAGGTCATCGTGCCGGCGGAAACGCGCAAGCATCTGATCATGGCGCTCGACGCCATAAAGACGAAGAGGGAAACTAATCCGTCGAAGAAAAACTCGAACATGCCGTTGTAGTTTCTGGCTTCCGGCATGCCGGTGGCGCGCAGTGCGGGGCTTAAGCCCCGCTCCCGGAGAAATACATGGACGAAAAGAACAAAGACAAGGAAGAGAGCATGGAACTTGATAAGGACGAGGCCGCAGCCATCGCAGCGGCTATTATCCTGCACCGCGGCGGCCCGGAAGGCAGCGTGAGGCTGTTCGGGGATGGAGAGCACGATGAAGGTTTCTGGGGAAGGTCGGCCAGGGCCGGGTCCGGGGGAGGCATCGCGCACAGGCTCAGAAGGGGCTGACATCGCGGGCAGGGGCGACTTCAGTCGCCCGGTTGATTTGAATCGAAAAAATCATACTTTACATGAGGATGGAAAATGAGCACCTGGAAAATCAGAGTGAACGGAAAACCCATGGAAGTGGAAGTGGAGGAAACCACTGCCGGGCATTACAGCGTCAAGGTCAACGGCAATGAGCACAAGGTACACGTGGACGAGGCGGACTGGGGGCTTTCCATTTCTCCGGTAGGGATGGGGGCGCAGGCCGCCATGGAAAAGCCTCCGCGCGTCGTGATACGCTCCGGCCGGCCTTCCGCCAGAGCGGCGGATGCCGCCTCGGTCCTGAGGCCGACGAGACCGGCCAAACCGCCCGAGTCACCGGCCGCCATGCCCAAGCTTCCGCCGGCCACGCCGCCGCCTCCCGTGGCCATGGGTGTGAGCAGGGTTGTCTCACCCATGCCCGGGAAGATCCTGAAAGTGCTCGTAAATATCGGGGATCAGGTCAAAGCCGGCGACGGGATCTGCGTTCTCGAGTCCATGAAAATGGAGAACGTCATACCGGCCCCGAGAGCGGGGAAGATCAAGGTCCTCCATGTCAAAGCGGGTGACAATCCCAATACCGGCATGCCGCTTGCCGACATTGAGTAGCGGGTTTACGCTGTAGTGCGGCCCTTCAGGGCCGCCTGGGCATGGCTGAAGCCGGCGGGGCTAAAGCCGGCGGGGCTGAAGCCAGCGGGGCTGAAGCCAGCGGGGCTGAAGCCAGCGGGGCTGAAGCCCCGCACTACTATTGATTTTGATTGGTTGTTTGCCCCTCCGATGATAGGCACGCTTGAAAGATTCTTCAATCGGTCGTTCACGAAGTTCGTTCTTGCCTTTCTTATAATCATTTCCGTATTGCCCCTTCCCGAAATCCGCAAATTCGATCTCGTTTTTTTCGCGATCTTCGGCGTGGAGCTGGTCGTCAGGCTCATCCTCTTCGCCAGGCTGAAGGAGAGGCGGCGGCTGTTCGAGGCGTTCATGCTGATCATCGACACGGTCGCGGTCCTGAGCTTCCTGCCCATACCCCACCAGGTCGTTCAGACACGCTACCTGAGGCTGGTGAGGCTGTTTCGCCTTTCCCTTCTTCTCCGGTTTGCCGCGTCCCTGGCCAGGGACATGTGGAACATCGTCGCGCGAAAGGAGATCAAGTACCAGCTGGGCTTTCTTCTCGGGGCCGTGGCCATTCTCACGTTCCTTTCGGGCATCGTGCTGCACGCGCTCCAGGTCCCCATCGACCTGGACAATGACGGTGGCGTGGAGATCGGGTCCCTGAAGGATGTCCTGTGGTGGTCCTTCAGGGAGATCGAAAGCCAGGACAACATTACCCAGAACCTTAACGGGCCCTTTGTTTTCATTGTCTTTTCCTTCGTGCTCACCCTTGCCGGCGTGTTCGTGATGTCTCTGCTCATCGGCGTGGGCTCGTCCGTGGTGGAGGAGCTGCTGACGGCAAGCAAGGAAAAGCCTGTTGCCCTCTTCGATCACACGGTGGTCATCGGGCGGGGGCGGAACCTGCTTTACCTTCTTACGGTACTCGTGAGGATCATGAAAAAGAATAGGGAAAGGCCCGCCATCGCGCTCCTTTCGGACAGCGGCGACCCGCCCCATTTCCTGTACGAACATGAATTGAGAAAGGTCGAGTATCGTACCGGGGACCCATCGGAGCTGCGCTCGCTTCAGCTCGTCAATGCCGGGGATGCGGGGAAGGTCCTCATTATCTATGACGACGAGAAAGAGCAGCTTGCCGACGCCTATTCCATTTCAACCGTTCTGGCCGTCAGGGACAGATCGACGTGCCCCATTTTTCTTGAGCTGCGGCACGATGAGAGCATCCAGGCGGCCCGCGACGCGGCCACGGGCGGCGACATCACGCCCATCCCCATGGGCAAGTTTCTGGGAACCATCCTGTGCCAGAACGTCATTTTTCCGGGCATGGACAGGATTTTCGAAGAGCTGCTCACGTCAAGGGGGAGCGAGATCTACACGACATTTTTCTCGGAAAAGGAAAAG
>JBDRLK010000004.1:0-14112 GCA_043813155.1 Pseudomonadota bacterium
TTCGTGCCCGCGCCCGAGCCCGACCGGCCGCTCGTCTTCACGCCCCTGCCGCCGCCCACGGACCAGGAGATCGAAGCACTCACTGAAAAAATCGCCGACCGCCTGAAGAAAGTCGCCGTGGCCGCGGGCGTGGGCGGCGACGAGGGAATCGAGCCCGAGGACGAGCAGCTCCTGCTGGCCCGGTCCATGGCCGAGGCCTTGCCGGCGCACGGATCCCACGAACCTTTCCGAGAAGGATTCTGCCAGGGCGCCCGGAAGGCCGTTCTTACGATTCTCACGCCCATGTTTCTCAATGCAGCTGGAACGACCTCGCCGTACTTCCCGTCGCGGTCGAGGATCACGTACCGCGGGATAGTGCTTTCAGGGAATGCTTCTCTCAATGGATGTAATTTTGTCGAGGCAGTCCTAAAGCCCCCGCCACATCGCACGCAGCATGCGGGTTTCCCGCACTACGCGCTCCTGCACACTTCACCATCAAGGCTTATGAAACCTATCAGAAGGAGAAGCTTTCAGCTGAGGCCACCTGACCCTGTAGTCATTATAGAGACCGAGAGAGTCATACAGCCACTGCCTATTCCACCTCTTCCAACCGAAGCCTCGGCGCAAGCGAGCTCTAGCCAGCGAAAGCTTCTTGACTTTTTGTGTTTTTTTAAACATGGTTTATCTGAACCGTTGTGGGGAGCACGTCCATGTCGGCATTCAGGCGCTTGAGCCGCACCTTGCATGACCTTGCGCTTTTTTAAGGGGTGACTCCCCCTGATGACGCAACACGCCATCCGGAGGTATGAACATGACTGAATGGTGGGCATCACTTACGCTGGCCCAGCAGATATTCCACGCCATCGCCATCATCACCACGCTCATTCTGCTGGTCCAGCTCGTCCTCAACCTCGTGGGCCTCGCGGGTCACGATGCGGACGTGGATACTTCCGGCGCCGACATGTCGGCAGATGCCTCCGTGGACCACCCGGGAGACGCGGCCCACAGCACGGGCCTGGGCATCCTGTCCATCCGCTCGGTTACGGCCTTTTTCGTGGGCTTCGGATGGGGCGGCGTGGTCTCGCTCCGGTCCGGGATATCGCTGCCCCTGACGATCGTCCTGGCCTTTCTCGTGGGCGCCGTCTTCCTCTTCATGGTTTTCTACATCATGAAGTGGATTCTCAAGCTCTCGGACTCAGGCAACATCCAGTACCAGAACGCCATGGGCCAGTCAGGCACGGTGTACATAGCCATCCCCGCCTCCGGCAAGGGCAGGGGCCAGGTCCAGGTGAAGGTGCAGGGCCGGCTGCGCGAGGTCGAGGCGATCACGGACGAAAAGGAGGGCCTCCCGACCGGCACCCCCGTGTCCGTGGTCAAGGTCATCGGAGATTCAACCCTGGTTGTAAGAAAGATGGAGACAAAGTAATGGCAGGAGAATTAGGACTCGATATCGGCTGGATTCTGCTCATTGTAGCGTTCGTCATCGTCGTTTTCGGGACGATCATCACCTTCCTGAGCCGTTACAAGCGCTGCCCGCCCGACAAGATCATGGTCATCTACGGCAAGGTGGGCAAGGGCGCGGCGGGCAAACGGTCGGCGCGGTGCATTCACGGAGGCGCGGCGTTCATCGTGCCCGTGGCCCAGGACTTCCAGTTCCTTGACCTCACGCCCATCACCATGGACATCGATCTTCGCGGCGCCCTGTCCCAGCAGAACATCCGCATCAACGTCCCCTCGACCTTCACCGTGGGCATCTCCACCGAGGAGGGGATCATGGAGAACGCGGCCGAAAGGCTCCTCGGCATTCCCATCGAGCAGATCAAGAGGATCACCGAGGACATCATCTTCGGACAGACCCGTGTGGTCATCGCCACGATGCGGATCGAGGAGATCATCGCCAACCGGGACAAGTTCGTGGAGAACATCATGAACGGCGTGGAGGTGGAGCTCAAGAAGATCGGCCTGAAGCTCATCAACGTCAACGTCAAGGACATCATCGACGAGTCGAGCTATATCGAGGCGCTGGGCAAGGAGGCCGCGGCGCGGGCCATCAACGAGGCCAAGAAGGCCGTGGCCGAGCGCAACAGGGACGGCGAGATCGGCAGGGCAGAGGCCGAAAGGGAGCAGCGCATAAGGGTGGCGGCGGCCAACGCGGCCGCTGTGGACGGCGAGAACACGGCCCGCATCAACGTCGCAAACTCCAATGCGAACCGGCGAGAGAAGGAGGCCGATGCGGAGCGCAAGGGCGTGGCGGCCGAGAGGGTGCAGGCGGCCCGGGCCTTCGAGGAGTCCTACCAGGCGGAGCAGAAGGCCGAGACCCAGCGCGCCGAGCGCGAGCGCGCCACCCAGATGGCCGACATCATCATCCCGACCCAGATATCAAAACAAAGAGTCGAGATCGACGCGGACGCGGCCGCCGAGAAGCTGAGGCGCGAGGCCAAGGGCGAGGCCGACGCCATCTATCTCAAGCTGGACGCCCAGGCCCGCGGAAACAAGGAGATCCTCACGAGAAAGGCCGAGGGCCTCAAGGCCATCGTCGAATCCGCCGGCGGCCAGGCGCAGCTGGCCTCTCTGCTCATGATCACCGAGAAGCTGCCCGAGCTGGTGACTGCCCAGGTCGATGCGATCAAGAACCTGAAGATCGACAAGGTCGTGGTCTGGGACAACATGGGCGGCGGAAAGGGCGACCCCACGACGGCCCGTTTCTTCTCCGGCATGCTCCAGTCCCTGCCGCCCCTGCAGAATCTCTTCGAGATGGCTGGCATGACACTGCCGGGATTTCTCGATGTGAAGGACAAGGCCGGCGCAGCCGGCCAGGCCGGCCAGCCGGGCGGGCCCACCGCCCCCGGCCCCTCCCGTTCCTAGTTCTGGAGATATCACCGGGACCTGCGGCGGGCAAGGACCACCAGGACAACGGCAACCATCCACAGGAAGCCAACCGATGAAACCGGACCTTGCGGCGACATGGTGCATGCGCACCCCGACCCGACTTCCAAGGACGGCGGCAGGGAAAAATCAGCTTCGGCATCCCCGCCGGCATCGACGTCAACATCAGGCTCAGCCATGTCGTCAACGTCAGGCTCAGCCACGTCGTCAACATCAGGCTCAGCCACGTCATCAACATCAGCGTTCACCCAGTCCTCGGTCATGGCGTCCATGCCGGCATCGGACGCTCCGTCGGGCTCGGCGTCCGGTTCCGTGTAGGCGTCATCATCAGGTTCGGGCCCGCTGCCGGGCGTGACGCGGATCGCGTCGAAAGCGAGCTGGATATTCTCGGAGACCGGCTCGCCCGTGTTGTCGTTGAGAAGCACGAACTGCTCGCCGCTCGCGGCGAAGTCGAATGAGCCGATCGGGTTCCATCCATCCACAGCGGTCTGGTCGACGCGCACCGAATCGGTCGTCTCCCCGTGCCGTATATCGTAGAGGGCCCTGCGGCTTTGCGCGAAACCACCGTCCGTGTAGGCCTCGAGCATGTATCTCCCGGGCGTGGAAAAGATGATGTTCCAGCGGCCCCAGTCATCCGGCGAAGAGTCGGACGTGGCCGTGGTCCAGATCAAGTGCCCGTCCCATCCCGCGGATTCGTGGTGCCAGTACATTGGCGTTCCGCCTTTCACGAAGCACGGCCCGCGCTCGTCCAGGATCCCGCCCTCGGGCGGAAGCGGATCACATGTCGGCAACGGCCCGCCGCCGTCATTGTGTGAGACGAGCGTCATCCTCCTGACGAGGTCCTCGTAACCGTCGAACGGTTCGGGCACCACCGCGTTGCCGCCGTACGAGCCGCCGGACCCCGAGCCGCCGACGGTCGAGTCCCGGTGCATTGCAAAGTGCAGGTGCGTCCCGAAATAAGGACACGAGAGCTCCCCGTTGCACGAGTCGCCCAGCTCGCCGACCTCGGTGCCCATCACCACACTGTCTTCCTCTGACACATAGACGTCATTCAGGTGGCAGTACATCGTGACGTAACGATGGCCGTCAGCGTTGTAGTCGTGCAAGATGACTACGCGCAGGCCGTAGTTGGACCAACCGGACGTTGCCCATCCTGCCAGGAGCACCGTGCCGGAGGCCACGGCAAGGACCGGCTGCCCAAGGCCATCGGACGGGTAGTCGGGGAGGGTAAAGTCGAGAGCATAGTAGTCGTTGGCGTGGCTCGTGTCGTCCGTTGTGGCATGCAGTGACGAACCGCCCGACGGTGAGTAGCCGGCGGAGATATAAACGTTCTCACCTGCGAGGAATGGAAGGCGGATCTCGAAGTCAACAGGGAGACTCACGCCTCCCTCGATCGGGGTTGTGATCGCTTCGGCGCCTTGCGTCGCCAGCAGCGCCGAGACCAGCACTGCCGCCCGGAACCCGGCATGCGCGCTCCCGCGGAGCAGGCGCCCGCGCCGCATGTTCAATCTTCCCTGCATGGCCGGACTCCTTTATTGGGGATATTAATATAGAATGTTATTTCTGAAAATAAATCAAGGGGTTTCACCAGGTGTCCTTAACCATTCCCTTCTCTCCCGCCGCCGCAGTGCGGACCCCCGTGAGCCCGGCTCATGACATCTTGACCCCAGCTGTGCCTCCCGAAAACTTATTTTCCCTTGGAAAATAGCAGACAATCTCAACCGATCACAGATGAAGTTGAAACCGGAAAAAGCGACAGCCCGCGTCAAACGAAAATGTTGGCGTCGCCCTTGGACAGGACGATGACGGTAGTCGGGAGCGACTTGAACACGTCGTGCATGTCGTGCAGGTAGGCGGCGAAATTCAGGGCGTTGCTCTCGGACATGCCGACGAAAACGAGGTCGGCCCGGGCCGACATCCGTTTCATGATCTCGCGCGGCGGGTCGCAGGACGCGATGACGTCCACGGCCATGGACAGCCTGGCTTTTTTAAGCATGAGCTTGAGGAGGCTGCTTTCCTTTCCGGCGTCCTCGTCATCGCCAACGATCCTCAGGAGCCGGACCATGGCCCCCTGCCATGCCCGGTTCAATGTCATGAGGTAGGCGAAGAGGGCCATGAGAGAGCCGTTCCTCTCGCCCCTCCACCAGACGTCGATGATCCTCTTTCGCCGCTTCCCCTTGACGAAATCCCCCGGTTTCAGGATGGCCAGGTTCAGGCCGTGCGCCCACATGAGGTGCACCTGCCGGGCCAGCTGCGCCCTCTCCCCCGGGTCGGCGCCCGGCGGTATGGCGATCATGCCCGTGTTCGGCCGCAGGGGGCCGAGGGAATAGCACTGCAGGAACGATGAAAACGTCTCGAGATAATCGCTGCCCACGACGGCCTCGCCGTAGGCCTGGATCCCCTGGGCGGCCAGGAAATTTTTAAGCTCCCCCAGCCTGGCCCTGCGCATCTCGAGCCGCTCGCCCTGGTCCATGCCGGGCTCGGCCGAGATGTCCGCGACCGAAAGGAGGCCCCTGCGGCCCTCGATCAGGGCCGCTATGGTCACGAGCTGAAGCTCGCTCGTCGGGTTGTCGGCCACGGCCGTGAGGATGGGCCGCCAGTTTTTCGGGTGAACGGGCGTGTCGCCCAGAACGAGCAGGTTGTCCCTTATCTTTGAAAACACGTACCCGCGCTTCGCGTCGCCCCACTCGGTCTTGATGTTCTTGCGCGTCAGGTACATCCAGATCGCGCCCGTGACGGCCATGGCGATGAGGGCCGCTGTCTCATTGATCTTGATCATGGCCACGACGCAGCCCACCGTGCCCGTGATCGAGGTGAACTTGTTGGACCACTTGAACCCTGGACGGAAGGAGGGGTTTGCGCTGACCGACTCCACGAAAGCGGAAAGGTTGATCATGCCGTAGGCGATGAGGAAAAACATGGAGATGACCTCGGCCACGGCGTTCAGGTCGCCCGCCCAGATGATGCAGGCCGCCAGGATGAACGTGGCCACCGTGGCGCGGCGCGGCTCGTTGTCCACGCCGTGCCCCTTGGCGAAAAAATTGAGAAAGCCAAGCAGGCGGTCCCGGGCCATGGACTGGAGGATGCGCGGCGCGCCCAGGAAGCTTCCCAGGGCCGAGGAAAGCGTTGCCGTGAACACGCCCAGGATCACGAGCGGGCCGAAGAGGCTCATCTGCTGCAGCGCGCCGAAGGGATCCGCGATGAGGGCCTTCCTGCCGACCGAGCCGGCCATGAGCCAGATCTGCAGAAGATAGATCGCGGCGGTGAAGGCCACGGCGAAAATAGTGCCCAGGGGTATGGCGCGGCTGGGGTTCTTCAGGTCCCCCGACATGTTGGCGCCCGCCGTGATGCCGGTCACGGCCGGGAAGAAAATCGCGAAGACCGCCCAGAAGGACATGTCCTTTGTAAAGGCGCTGCCCTTGTTCGCCTCGAGAATGGCCTCGTCATAGCTGAGAAACCCTCCGACGATGAAGCTGAGGATGGAGATCACCAGGATGGCGAGAACGATGTACTGGGCCTTGATGGCGATGCCCGCGCCCTTGAAGGTCAGGACGAACAGGCCGAAGACGACCAGGGTCGAAAGGACCTGCGCCGCGTGCAGCGTCTGCCACAGGGCCCACAGGTCCACGTCGAAAAACGTGTAGGCCTTGAGAAGCGGGGCGACGATGCTCTCCAGCGCCTCGGTAAACCCGATGACGTAGAACGCCACGCCCACCGCCTGGGCCAGGAAAAGCGTGATGCCGATGGACCCGCCGAAGTTCAGGCCCAGGACCCTGGAAATCATGAAGTAGACGCCGCCGACCTTGACGTCCGTGTTCGTGGCAATGGTGGATATGGAAAAGCTCGTGAGGATCGTGATCATCTTGCTGATGCCCAGGATGACCAGGGCCAGCCACAGGCCGCTCTCGCCCACGACGAACCCCGTGCGCATGAACATGATCACGCCCAGGATCGTCAGCACGCTGGGCGTGAAAACGCCCCCGAAGGTCCCGAACCTTCCCCTGGTCTCCTCCTCCTCGTCCGGGAGTTCGTCCAGGGAGGTCCTTACCCTGCATTCCCTTTCGCTTTCATCCCGGTCCGGCTGACCATTGTGTTCATTCCCGCTCATGCCTGCTTCCAACGTGGCGCAAATATTGTATAAACAAAATTCAAGGGCAAAAAAAGGGGTAGGCGAAAAAAATTTACCTCTTGCACTCTTCACGTAAAAGTGCCATGAATTTTCAGGATGGGTCCGCACGAAAACCACGACAAGGCCGGGAAAACTTTCCGGCCCGCCATTGGCGTCTACGTGTGCCACTGCGGCCAGAATATCGCCTCCAGGGTCGACATCGGGGCGGTCGTTTCCTTTGCGGCCGGGCTCCCGTCCGTCAGCGCCTCCCGTGAGTACAAGTTCATGTGCTCGGACCCCGGCCAGAACCTGATCAAGGAAGACTTGAGGAGCGGGCTTGTCAACAGGGTGCTCGTGGCATCCTGCACACCGCTCATGCACGAGACAACGTTCAGGAAAGCGGGTGAGGACGGCGGCATCAATCCGTTCCTGGTCCAGATGGCGAACATCAGGGAGCACGTCTCCTGGGTCACGGACGACACGGACAAGGCCACCCTCAAGGCCAAGGCCCTGATTTCCGCGGGCGTTGCCAGGCTCAGGCGGCACGTCCCCCTGGAAAGAAGAAGGCTGCCCGTGCGCCAGGAAGTCGTGATCATCGGCGCCGGCGTGGCCGGCCTGTCCGCGGCCCTGGCCATAGCCGAGGCGGGGAAAAAAGTCTTCCTCGTCGAAAAGGAGCCCTCCATCGGCGGCCACATGGGATATTTCGACAAGACGTTCCCCACGCTCGACTGCGCGGCCTGCACCCTGACGCCGAGAATGGTCAGGGCGGGAAGCCATCCGAACATTGAAATCCTGTCCATGAGCGAAGTGACCGGAATTTCCGGAAGAACGGGGGACTACACGCTGAAGCTGAAAAAAAGGCCAAGGTATATCGACGAAGAAAAATGCAACGGCTGCGGCGCGTGCTGGAGCAGCTGCCCCGCGGTCAGGGTGCCTGCCCGCCGGGTCATAACGATCGGCGGAAAGCCAATAGGTGAATCGACGATCGAGCGAACCTGCAAATGAGCGCAACGGTTGACATAGTTGACATAGAGGTGGGCGGCAGGGCCATCGCCGCGCCCGAGGGCGCGATGCTGCTGCCCGTGCTCCTGAAAGAGGGCTTCGATGTTCCCCACCTGTGCTTCCATGAAAAGCTCAAGCCCTATGCGGCCTGCCGCCTCTGTCTCGTGGAGGTCGAAAAAGGCGGCCGCAGGAAGATCGCCACGTCGTGCAACCATCCCGTCATGGCCGGGCTCAAGGTTTTCCTGGACACGGACGAAATCCTGGAGCAGCGTAAAAATCTTCTCGAGACCATGCTCGCCCAGGCGCCGGACTCGGAGCAGGTCCGCCGCTATGCCGCGCGCTACGGCGTGCATGACACGGCGCTGAAAAAACAGGAAGGCAAGTGCATCATGTGCGGCCTGTGCGTCAGGGCCTGCGAGGAAATCGCGGGCGCCCATGCCATCACGCTCGCCGGGCGGGGCAACTTCAAGACGGTCGATTCCCCCTACGGCGATGTCACGCCCCGATGCATTGCCTGCGCCGCGTGCGCAACCGTCTGCCCCACGGGCCACATCGAGGTGCGCGACGCAAGGGGAAGGGCCGTTGCGCACGACGAGCTCGTCGTGGGCCCGCAATCGGCCGTGTTCACACCCACGCGCCAGTCCGTGCCGGCCGTGGCCGTCATCGACCCTGAAAGCTGCATCCACATGCTCACTGGCGGATGCGGGATCTGCCGCGACGCCTGCGAGCGGGAGGCCATAGATTTCGACCAGAAGGAAGAGACCTCCGAGCTGAAAGCCGGCGCGGTCATCGTGGCCACGGGCTTCGAGCCGTTCGACCCCTCCGGGCTGCCGCAGTTCGGCTACGGGGTTTTCAACAACGTCATCACCGCGCCGCAGGTGGAAAAGATGTCCAACGCGTCGGGCCCCACGGACGGAAAGATCCTCACGGCCGAGGGACGCAGTCCCGGGAGCGTGGCCATTGTCCATTGCATCGGTTCGCGGGACAAGAACACGAACGAGCACTGCAGCAAGGTCTGCTGCATGGTCTCGCTGAAGCTGGCCCATCTCATCCACGAGAAAACGGGCGCGTACGTTACGAATTTCTACATCGACATCCGGGCGGGCGGCAAGGGCTACGAGGAGTTTTATGCAACAGTAGCGGCGCACGGGGTAAGGTTCATCAGGGGAAAGGTCTCCGAGGTGAGGGCGGGAAGCGAGGACGACCCCGAGGAGAGCGGGAAGCTCGTCGTGGAGGCTGAAGACACGCTCATCTGCAGGCCGGTTCAGCTTCCCGTCGACATGGTCGTGCTCGCGGTCGGGCTCGAAGCGCGCAGGGACGCCGGCAGCCTGTCCGGCGCCCTGAAAATCGCCAGGAGCAGGGACGGTTTTTTCATGGAGCGGCACATCAAGCTTGCCCCGGCGCACACGCTCGAGGACGGCATTTTCATCGCCGGCGCGGCCCAGGGGCCCAAGGACATCCCCGAAAGCGTGTCCCACGGAGCGAACGCCGGGCTCGAGGCGCTCAGTCTCCTGGACAGGGGGGAGATCGAGCTGGAAGCCAGCATCTCGACCATCGACCCTGACTTCTGCACGGGATGCGGCGTTTGCGAGGCCATCTGTCCTGCCGGCGCAATCTGCGTTGACGAAAAGAAGAAAATCGCAAGAGTCGACGAAACAGGCTGCAAGGGCTGCGGCCTGTGCGCGGCGGCGTGCCCGGCGCAGGTTGCGGACCAGAGGGGTTTTACGGAGCGGCAGATATGGGCGGAAATCGACGGGCTCCTGATAGTGTGAGCAAGCCCTATGACATGGAGCGATGATACAACAATGACCGGCTATAACCTTCCATACGACGAATGTGCCGGCGACGGCCTGCGCACCGTGCTCGAGAAGCTTTTCGAGACCGGGGCCGTCTCTGCAGCCATCGTGCCGCTGGAGAGCAGGGGAAAGACCAGGCTCGATCTCTGCCTCGTCGGCGCTCGCGGCGCGCTCGAGAAGGCCAGGCCGATAGCGCCCTTTTTCTTCGGCAACAGGGCGCTCGGCGTTTCCAGGCTCACGCGCCTGGGCGAGCTCCCGGAACGGGCCATCGCGATTCTCAGGCCGTGCGAGGCCAGATCGCTCGTCGAGCTCAGGAAGCTCAAGCAGGCCGCCTCGGACAACCTGATCATTCTCTGCGTGGATTGCGCCGGCACGGTTTCCGCCGCTGATTACAGGGAGAAGATGGCGAGTGGCTCGGGGTTCCACCAGCAGCTGGCCCATGCCTTTCGCCAGGGACAGGACCTTGAGGGAGCGCGTGAAGCCTGCTCCATCTGCCGGTATCCCGCCCTGGACAATGAAATCGACATCCACGCGGGCCTCTTCGGCCAGGAGGGCTGCGTGCTGCTGCTGCCGGTTTCGGAAAAGGGAGCCGGCCTGCTCGGGGGCCTCGGCATGCAGGAGGCCGGGCAGCCGGAGCTGGATGCGCGAAAGGAGGCCCTGAAAAAAATCAGGGAGCACAGGAAAGCCAGGCAAGGGGAATGGCTTGCCGCCCTGCCCTTTGCTTCGGGGGGGGCAAAAGCGCTGGCAGCGCATTTCGATTCCTGCGAGCAGTGCCGGGCGTGCTCCGAGACCTGTCCCGTCTGCTACTGCAAGCAGTGCTACTTCAAGATGGCGTCCATGGAAACAGAGCCGGCGAACGTGTTTCTCAAGGCGGCGCACCTGGAGAAAGTGCCCCTGCCCTCCTCGCCTCTTTTCTTTCACCTTGGCAGGATGACGCACATGGCCCACTCGTGCACCGGCTGCGGCGCCTGCACCGAGGCCTGCCCGTCGGGCATCGACGTGGCAAAAGCGTTCATTGCCGCCGCCGGCGAGGTCCAGAAAACGTTTGACTACGAGCCCGGCAGAAGCACGGACGATAAACTGCCGGTAACGATTTTCAAGGAAGACGAACTGGAGGATGAAGTAAGGTGACCGAATTCAATCCAAACATCATTGCCTTCCTGTGCAACTGGTGCTCCTACACCGGGGCCGACCTGGCGGGAACCTCGAGGCTCAAGATTCCCGACTCCATCAAGGTCGTCAGGGTCATGTGCTCCTCGAGGGTCGACCCGGCGTTCATCATCAAGGCGCTGCAGGAGGGGGCGGACGGGGTCCTGGTCGGGGGATGCCACCCCGGCGACTGCCATTACCAGAAGGGAAATTACTATGCGCGAAGGAGAATCGCCGCTTTGAGAAGCATACTGGGAGCCCTGGGCCTCGAGCCGGAGCGGGTGCGCCTCGAATGGATCTCGGCGTCCGAAGGCCCCCGTTTTTCACAGGTCACGGGCGAGTTCACGGACGCCGTCAGGCGGATGGGGCCCAGCCCCCTGCGTGTGTAGCTGCACGCCCCCGGCGCGCCTGGTCAACATCATATGAATGACAACACACCATATTTCCCGGCGGTCGTCATAGGCGGCGGCGTGTGCGGCCTGCGCGCGGCCTTCGACCTGAAGGACCTGGGCGTGCCCTGCCTCGTCATCGAGAAGAGCGACGCGGCGGGCGGAAAGCTCCTGAGGCTCGAGCGATGGTTCACCGAGGATTCCTGCGGGCTGTGCCGCATCCTTGACAGCGAGAAGCGCCCTCTTCTTCCCCGGGACGAAGATGAAATCCTGTGCCTCCGCCGCAACGTGGCGCGGCGCGACATCGACCTGTGGACGGGCTCGCGGGTTGTCGGCGTGAGCCGCACCGGCGAAGGGCTCACCCTTCAAATCGAACGTAACGGCAAAGCGGCGCAGCAGGTCTCATGCGACGCGGCCATCGTTGCCGCGGGCATGGACGATATCGACATGCATTACCTGTCCCACTTGAGGGCGGGCCTGGATCCCGACGTGGTTTCGGGGGAGCGGTTCGAGGAGATGATCGCGCGCGCCGCGCAAAAACCCCTGCGCAGACCGTCGGACGGCCGCCGGGTTGAAAAAATCGCTTTCATCGGGTGCGCCGGGAGCAGGGACGCCGCGCACCCGTGGTGCTCCTCCGCCTGCTGCGGCTACCTGGTGAAAGAAATCAGCCTGCTGGCCGGCGTGGACGGGGGCATCAAGCCCACCCTCTTCTGCATGGACGTCAGGCTCCATGCCAAGGGCATGCACCCGTACGGTGAAAAGGCGCTGAGCCGCACTCGCGTGGTCAGGGCCAGGGCCGGCAGCCTGGAGAGGAAGCGCAGCGGCATGCTGGCGGTCCGGGCTGTGAGCGATGAAGCGCTGGAGGAAATCGAGGTCGACCTGGCGGTCCTTTCAGGCGGCGTGAAACCGGGCAGCGCTGATCTCTTTTCCATGCTCGGCGTGAACACGGACCGGCACGGTTTTCCGGCAGCGCAGGCAGCCGTCAATCCCACGGTTACATCGAATCCCTCTGTTTTCGTTGCCGGGGCGGCCAAGACGCCGTGCGATATAGCATCCAGCGTAATGGAAGCCAGGGCGGCAGCGGCCGCTGTTTTTGATCGGCTGGCGGAAATCAAACCGGACATCACCGGCTTTGCGGGCAAGGGCGGAAGGGCGCTTGTCATCGGCGGGGGCGCGGCAGGGCTCGCCGCGGCAAAGACCCTGGCCGCCGCGGGCCACGAGGTCACTGTCCTGGAAAAGCAGAATGCGGCCGGCGGCATGAGCACGGACATTCGCATCGACCCGGCCGGCAGGGACGCGGCAGGCCTCATTGAAGCGCTTGCGGCGGAGGTTGCCGCTGATGACAGGGTCCGTATCCTGAGCAACACGGAGGCAATCGCGATCAATGGAAGGTTGTGTAATTTCAGCGTGTTACATAACAATTCTTCCACTGCACTATCAGGTCATTTCGACACGGTTGTCGTGGCCGCGGGGGCCTCGTTGCACAGGGACGAAAGGCTCGATAATGGAAAGATCATCACCCTGAAGCAGATGGAGTCAAAGCTGCATGCCGGCGACGGCGTGGGGGGCGATGTTGTCTTCATTCAGTGCGCCGGGTCGAGGGACGCCGACCACCCTTACTGCAACGCGGTCTGCTGCCCAAAGGCCCTGGCCCTGGGAATGGAAATACTGAAAAAGGGCCCAAGGGCCTGGATCCTCTACAGGGACATGATGACCGCGGGCAGGGACGAAGCCCTTTACACCAGGGCGAGAGAGGCGGGAGTCATCTTCGTACGCTACGAGCCGGCACGTGCGCCGGCCCTCAGCATCGGCGAGGGCGGCGCTGTCCGCGTCGAGGTGGAAGAGACAACACTGGGACGAAAGCTTGTTCTGAGCCCGGAGCTCGTCGTCCTGTCGTCGGGGATAGATCCTCCGGCCGGGGTTCTCGCGTCCCTGCAGGTCCCGGTCGGCGGCGACGGTTTCGCCGCCGAGGACGACCCGAGATTCAGGCCGTGCCAGTCGACGAGAAAAGGCATTTACGTGGCCGGCAACGCAAGATACCCGGCAAGCAGCAGCCAGGCCGCGCTCCAGGGTATCTGTGCCGGCATGGGCGCGTCGATCCTGGGGGGGCTCGCGAGGACGGTGAGCCATGAAGTCGAGCCGTCCCGTACCAGGGAAAAGCTGTGCGCCGCGTGCGCCGTCTGTGTCGACGCATGCCCGGCAGGGGCCAGGTTCCTGGACAGCGCGATCGAGCCCACGGCACGTGTCGAGGCCCGCCTTTGCCAGGCCTGCGGTCTCTGCGCAGCAGCCTGCCCTTCCGGCGCCGCCGTCGTCCCGGGAGCACCGCTTCGAGCGCCTTAGGGCGCACTCAACAATAGATTCACATTTCTGGACGCCGATCCATCCCGGCTGGCTGCGTTGCTGCACCCCGCCACTCGTCGGCGTAGAACGACTACGCCTCCGTCGTGACGGGGACCCCGCGCCTTGCCAGCCGGGCGCCTCGGCGTCCAGAAAATATCATTGCATGTAATGAGAACATTAGCCCACATTCTGTGAATCTATTGTTGAGTGCGCCCTTAGTACAACGCCCCGCAAGTTAGGGACCAGCCTTGTAGCGAGGCCGCGGATGTGGAGCCGGATCGCGAGCGCGCCCGCAGCGCCCGATGGAGGCGTAGCAGGGCTACATCGACGAGGGCGCGAGGACGAAAGCCGCAAAGTGCACCCCACGGAAGCCATTTCGTCTGGAACGATTTTCCGCTTCCGCAGGGACCCCGCCTCATTGCCCACAGGCGCGGCCGCAGTAGAGTGGTGGTCCCTGATTTGC
>JBDRLK010000005.1:0-6217 GCA_043813155.1 Pseudomonadota bacterium
ACATTGAAATTAGAATGATTTCGAAGTTAAATTTCCGGGCATTTCCACGACATTCAAAATCGATGAGCCTCCCCACCGGGAGGGAGAGGATCTGAAGATGACGGTGGACGGGGCGGAGCTTACGCGCGTCGAAGCGCCGTAATGCATTCAAGAGCCGCACCGAGGGCGTTCAGCTACACCAGTGCAGCGTTCAGGGCCGCACGGGCCAGCAGCCGCGTGGAATCCAGCGTTGGAAGCGGCGAGCTTTCGTCGACGAGAAGGGGGATTTCCGTGCACCCGAGGACCACGGCGTCGCACCCCTTTTCCGCGAGCCCGGCAATGATCCTGTTGAATCGCTGTCTCGCCTCGCCGGTAAAGCGGCCGAACACGAGCTCGTTGAAGATCGTGTCGTTGACCTCCAGCCTCTGCTCGCTTTCCGGGATCACGTGCTCCAGGCCCTTTGACGCGAGCATGTCGGCGTACACCGGCCCCTCCATCAGAAAGCGCGTGCCCAGAACCCCGATTTTTCCAAACCCGCGGCGTTTTGCCTCGTCGGCCACGGCCCCGGCAATGTGGAGCCAGGGAATGGGCGAGCGCGCCGCCACGCTGTCAAAAGGCTGGTGGATCGTGTTGTCGGGGCATATGGCAAAGTCGGCCCCGGTCTCCGCGACCTTGTTCGCCGACGCGACCATCAGGTCCGCCACGCCCTGCCAGTCGCCCGCCTCGATGAGGCGCACGTATGCGGCAAAGGAAAAGGTGTGCATGGTGATGTCGGGATGCTCGTACCGCCCCATCAGCTCCGACGCCTCCGAGCAGATCGTCCTGTAGCACAGGGCGGCGCCCTCGGCGCTGCAGGCCACGATGCCGATGTGCTTTGCCATGTTCATGCCTCCGGTGTCAGCGTTAAACTTTCAGCTTTCCGGTTTCCCGGTACCGGGTCGCCACGTGCAGCGTGAGCTTTTTCCCGACGATGCCCCTGGCCGTCTCGAGCGCCAGGTCCGGGTCATTGTTCTCCTCTGAAAGGTGCGCCAGGCACGCCCACGTGAGCCGCTTGCCATGGGCGGCAACAAGCTCGGCCGCCTCGATGTTCGACAAATGTCCCTTCGGCCCCCGGATGCGCTGCTTGACATATTCAGGATACCTGCCGGTGGCCAGCCTGTCGGGATCGTAATTGCTTTCGATAAATACCGCGTCCAGCGAAGCCATGACGCGCTCGAGGCGTCCGAACACGTGGCCGAGGTCGGTCAGGATGCCGAGCCGCTTTCCTTCCGAAACAACGACAAAGCCGACGCCGTCGGCCGCGTCATGCTCGGTCGGCACGGTTTCGACGGCCACGCTGCCGAAATCAAGAACATCGCCTCTCACAAAGTGCCGCACGTCGTGCATCCTGCCGAGGCCCAGCTTTCTGCGGGCGGCTTTCATGGTTCCATTTGTTGCATAGACGGGCAGACCGTACTTGCGCTGGTAAATGCCGGCGAAGCCGATGTGATCCCCGTGGTCGTGTGAAATGATCAGCGCGTCGACATCCCTGATGTCCCGGCCGTGCCGCTCGAGGCGCAGCTCTGCCTGCCGTCCGCTGAGGCCTGCGTCGAAAAGCAGCCTTACGCCCGCGGCCTCGACATAGATGCAGTTGCCGCTGCTGCCCGATTGAAGTGAAACCGCCAGCATCACGCCTACTATAATATCTCCTTCCCAATATTCAAGGCCTCAACCCAATGTGGTATACTGGAGTTGATGGCGCCAGAGTCACAGGTCGTCACACCGGCCGGGCCGGTGGTCCTGATCACCGGCGGCGCAGGGTTCATAGGTCATGCCCTGACCGGCATGCTCCTCAAACACATGGATGAGGACGGCGGGGCCGGGAAAGATGCGCCGCTCGCGCCTTCCGAGATTCGCGTTTTCGACATAAGGCGACCGGCCTTTGCCACGGACCCTCGCGTTGTCCCCATTATCGGCGATGTCCGTTCTCTCGACGCGCTGCGCGAGGCCTGCCGCGGCGTTGACGTTGTGCTTCACTGTGCCGCCCTGGTTGACTGGGGCCAGCATCCCGAAGCCCTGGTCAGGGACGTCAATGTGACGGGGACGAGGAACGTTATCCGGGCCTGCACGCAGGAAGGCGTCAGGGCGCTCGTCTTCACGAGCACGCTTGACGTTGTCTACGAAGGCCGGCCCATTGTCGACGGAGACGAAACCCTGCCCTACCCCGGCCGCTTCACCGATGTCTACCCCGCAACAAAGGCGCAGGCGGAGCAGCTCGTGCTGAGCGCGAACGGCGCACCGCTGGTGCCGCGGCCCGGCGAGGACGGCGACGAGGCGCCCGCGACCCTGCGTACCTGCGCGCTCAGGCCCTGCGGCGTGTTCGGGGAGGGCGATCCCTATCACATCAGCTCGTTTGTCAGGGAAGCGAAGGCCGGCAGGCTGCTCTTCAGGATAGGAGACGGGACGGCGCGCTACCAGCACGTTTATGTCGGCAACGTGGCCCGCGCGCATGTCCTGGCCGCGCGTTCGCTGCTTCAGCCTGAAAGCGCGGCCGCGGGCGAGGTCTATTTCATTACCGATTACCCGGCAAAAAATTTCTTCGATTACATGGAGCCTTTTGTTTGCGGCCTGGGCTACGCCATGCCCTCGAAGCGCCGCAGCATCCCCAGGCCCGTCATGATTGCAGTGGCCTGCATGCTGGAGTCCCTTGCATGGCTGTGCAGGCCCGTGAAGCGCCTCGCCCTCAACATCAACCGGTTCAGCGTGCTGCAGCTCTGCCAGGATTTCACTTTTTCCGGGGAAAAGGCCGCCCGCGAGCTCGGCTACGAGCCCGTCTGCACCGAAGCCGAAGCGATTGTGCGAACGCTCATTTATTTCAGGGAAAACGGGCCTGTCCGGCAGCATGTTCCGCCGGACGATCACAGGAAACTTCCCCCCCAACGTGCGTAGGGGCGGCAAAGGCTCCCCTGCCCGGGGTATTTATGAGATGGCTTTCACTCGAACGCGTAGCGCCGGCGCACGGCATCCGACAGCTCGCGCAGCAGATTGAGCACGCGCTCGGCAAGAGGCTCGGTCAGCACGCCGCCCATGCCGCAGCTGGGCGTTATGAGCGCCCTGCGCAGCAGCAGGCCCCTGTTGATTCCCATTGCAGCGAGGCTGTCAATGCCCCCCTCGAAGCGGTCCAGCAGGGACTCGAGCGTCTCCTTTTGAGCGGCCTCGGGGTTGAGCGTGGGCACGATGCCCCACCCCAGGACGCCACCGCGTTTAAAGAACGCAAGCAGCTCGTCGGGATAGAGCATGATGGACTGCAGGTGCTCGTAGGCATCGAAATCGAGGATGTCGAGGTCGGTCTGCATGAGGATGGACCAGTCCGTGTTCTCCTCGCAGTGGACCCCGCTTATCCCTCCCTCGCCGTGGATGGCCGCGACAACTTCATTGATGTCGCGGATCACGTCCTCCCTGCTGATCGTGATGAGCATGTGAGACCCGAAGCCGAGCAGGGAGGGCTCGTCGAGAAACATCATGACGCGCGGCCCCCCCGCTTTCAGGAAGCGGATCTGCCACATTGCCTTCATGGCCACGATCTTCACGATCACGTCGCGCAGCCTCTCGTCGTAATATGAGCAGCGCCCTTCCTGGTCCATGATGTTGAGACCGAGCGTCACGGGGCCGGTGACCTGGCCCTTGGGCATGACCACGCCTTCAAGCCATGGAAGTTTTTCCACCAGCTCCCAGAACCCTGCCGCGAAGGGTCTTGAAATGGCGAAATGCTCCAGCGCTTCGCCCGATCCCTCCCCGGTCACCGCAAGGTAGTGCGTGAAAAAAACCGTGAGCCGCTCGACGAAATCGTCCGCCGACGTGTCAAAGAAGGCCTTGTCCTGCTTCAGCACGATCCCGGGCAATCCCTCGGTGAACTGCACCATCATGTTCTCGGCGGGCGAGATGTGCGGGAACTGAACCCATGATGGAATTTCCGGCGTGGCCGCCAGCATCAGGTCCGTGGCCCAGGCCACGTCCCTGTGCGGCATGCTGCCGATCGTCGTGGGCAGGCAGCACGGCTCGAACGGTTCATCCGGCTTCTTTTGCTGCGCCATGGCTGTATAGCTTCCTCCCTTTAATCCGGAATACATCTCATTTTCCAAGCCGAGGGGCTTTAGCCGCCCTGTCGCTGCACGCCCCTGGCGTGCCTTGAAAAAGAGGGAGCCTGAAGGCTCCCCTACCCGGCCTTTCGATGAGACGACTTGTAATTAAAGCACCTTTTGCCCTTGAGTTCAACCCGGGCCTGTAATGCGTTATTGCTACATCCGCCTTCCGGGTTGCCGCGCCGCAGCAGCAGTTCGTTGCAACGATGGTGCAGTCCTCGCGCCTTTTGCGGTAACCGGCGTCCCCGTATTTTACCGGGATGTTTACGGCCGCGGCCGCGGCCGAAAAAAACATCAGCGCGGCGCATTATTTGATTATATCTTTAATATTGCCAAATTTTTTAACATCCATATAGTACTGTATGAAAATCATGCAACCACCACAACAGGAGGTTCCAAATGTCAGAATGGCATAAGTTTCCCGGCGGCGTTTATAAAAAGAAGGAAGACCTTTACAAGGAGCTCGAAGAACGGCGAAAAAAGATCCTTCGGATGGGATCGCCCAAGATACTTGAGAAACGCAAGAAAGCCGGGCAGCTCGATGCCCGCGAGCGGCTCGAATACCTCTTCGACCGCGGCGAGTACACTGAAATCGGGATGCACATAAAGAACCGTACCGTTCACTTCGGCATGGACAAGGCCGAGGTCGCGGCCGAAGGCGTGATCACGGCCTTCGGAAAGGTCAACGGCAGGTTCGTGGTCTCCTTTTCCGAGGATTTCTCCTCCATGGCCGGAACCTTCGGAGAGTATCACGGCAAAAAGGAGACCTACGCCATCCAGTTTGCCATGGAAAAAGGAATGCCCGTCATCGGCCTGAACGATTCGGGCGGCGCCCGGCTGCAGGAGGGCATGGATACGCTGGAATCCTACGGCTGGCTGTTCAGGACGCAGGACCTGGCCTCCGGCGTCGTGCCGCAGATAGCCGTGCTCCTGGGTCCCTGTCTCGGCGGCCAGGCCTATCATCCCATTATGCAGGACTTCATCATTCAGACACGCGAGACCGGCTTCATGGGTATTGCCGGTCCGGCTTTCGTCAAGACGCAGATCGGCGAGGACATCAGCCTCCAGGAGCTCAGCGGCTGGCAGTCCCACGCGGTCAAGTCCGGACAAACCCACCTGGTGGCCGAGGACGACAAGGACGCCATCGACATGGCCAAGGAGCTGCTGGACTTGTTCCCGTCAAGCAACAGGGAAAAACCGCCGCAGATCGGGACCGACGACTCCCCCGAGCGCATCGTCATGGAGCTCGACGACGTCCTGCCCGATGAGCCGTTCAAGCCCTTTGACATGAGAAAAATAATCGACGCCGTCGTGGACGACGGATATTTTCTCGAAACGCTCGGGCTTCACGCAAAGCACCTCATCACCGGCTTTGCCCGCTTCAACGGCCGCACCGTCGGGATCGTGGCCAACCAGCCCACGGTGGCCTCCGGCATGCTCGACATTGACTCGGCCGACAAGGGCGCCAGGTTCATACGATTCTGCGATCTTTTCAATATTCCCCTGGTGACGTTCGTTGATTGTCCCGGCTTCGTCATCGGCTCCCACTCCGACTGGTCGGGAATCCTGCGCCACGGCGCCAAGCTGCTCTTCGCTTGGAGTGACGCCACGGTACCGCTGATCTCCATCATGGTGCGCAAATCCTACGCCGGGGCGCATTACGGGATGCTTGACAAGAGCATCGGGGCCGACTTCGTGTTCGCCTGGCCCACGGCCCGTGTAACCATCGTGGGGGCCGCCACCGCGGCGAGCGTCATTTTCGCCAAGGAGATCATGAATGCAAAGAACCCTGAGGAAACGCGCGACGAGAGGATGAAGGAATTCAGCGAAATCTATGAAAATCCCTACGTCGCGGCGGAGCGCGGATACATCGATGATGTCATAATGCCCCACGATACGCGCAAATACGTCAACCGCGCTCTCGACCTTCTCGAAAACAAGAAAGTGGAGCCCGGAACATGCCCCTGGAAAATCTGGCGCAAGTATTCCAACATCAACCTTTGACACGCCGGAAATCCGCATTAAAAAGCTTTTTCCCATTATTTCCATCCTTCCCCTCCACAAATACCCGATACATCACCAACCAACATGTGAGACACTTGACTATCAACCGCCCA
>JBDRLK010000006.1:0-21549 GCA_043813155.1 Pseudomonadota bacterium
TGGGGTGGGGCCCGCCCCACACGGATAAGAAATGAATCTGTTTTTTTAGACGGCTGTTGATCTCCAGGTAGAAGCGCTGGTTCCCGGTCAGGACAGAGTACCCGACGATGTCGGGGGCCAGGCGGACGGCGTTCTCTTCCCAGTTCTTGTCGAGGACGGCGTCGATGTAATGGACCTCGTGACCCGCCCGCTTGAGCACGGACGCCAGGTAGAGCACGCCGAGCGGGTCCTGGTACACCATGCGGTATATGAAGAGAACTCTCATGCCGTATAATGTAGAGTGAACACCCGAGGCTTTGTCAAGGGCAAGTCGGGCAAAGCCTGAAAACGGCTGTTCGATTATTCGATGATCACGTAGACCTCGCCGCCGTCATAGGGGACATCGAACAGCGCCTCAAAGCAGCTCGGGTCCCCGGTAACATTGGCCAGGTCGTACTCGCCGTTTTCGTCCGGATTGCAGATGGCCGTGCAGTGAATGTCGTGATACACGCAGGCTTCGGCCTTGTACCCCATGGCCGCGGCTTCCTTCGACCAGGCGCACGGGCATTCCTCGCAGTGCTCGTCGTCGACCGTGTACACGCCCGCGCCGTCCCACTCGAACCGCAGCATGTCGCCGGGATTGAGCTCCTTGACCCTGGGCGGCGGCATGCAGCCCACGCAGCACCATTCGCCGGGATCGTAGTCTTCGCAGGCGGCCATGCAGTTCGGCGCCCAGTAGTTGAGCTCTTCCCATGCGCCCCCCGAGGTCCTTTCGCCTGTCACCGTGTTGGGCCCGCCGAACGACCAGTCGAGGTAAACGATGTCCGATGAATCGTTCCGCAAAACGAACGTTATGGGACCGGGCGGGGGGAGCTCATCCCCGGTCATGTCCTGCGCCTCGTCATCGCGGCTGTCGTCCGCCGCGTCTCCCGTGATTTGCGTGCCGCCGCAGGAAACGGCGAGCACGGCGCTGAAGACAAGTGCCGGGGACGCAGAGGGAAAACGGTTCATTATTTTCTCCCCTTTCCAATGGTCGCGCAGACAAGCGCCCCCCCAACGCAGAAAAAAAGCAGGATGGGTGCGATGAATGGCCAGCCGGTCCTGAAGCCGCGGCTCACGCTGATCGCGAAGACCTGCAGGCCCGACAGGGCCGCCCCGGCCTCGTGCCATTCAAACACCCTGCGGGCCATGAACGAGGAGAACAGGCAAAGGCCGATCATGATCAGCGCGAACAGCCCCAGCCCCGCCGCGGCCGCCGTGATCATTCTTTTTTTCACGGGTTGGCCTTCATGCGACGATCGCGCATCCGCAGCCGCCTTCCACATCGTGGCCGCTTCCGCCGGGGTCCGTGTCCGCGTCTTCGCCCGGCGCGTCGATGGCGCCCTCCGTTGCCGCATCGTCCGCGGGCTCGCCTGCCGGCTCCATGATTTCCTCCATCGCGGTTTCAGGGTCCGGCTCTGGAGCAGCCTCGGGGACCGGTTCCGGCTCGCCCTCCTCCGCCGGGGCCGGGCAGGAGCTGAAGGAATAGGTCGCCTGGGTGTCGGGCGCGATTTCCAGCGCCTCGGCCGTGCGGTCGCGTATGTTGTTCACCGTCAGCGTATAGGTCACACCGCCCGCATGCGGGGTCGTTGCCAGCGTGACCGTCATGAGGTCGACTCCCAGGGACGCATCGAGGACCGTGATGCCGCGGTCAACGGCGTAGTTGGCCGTGTTCACTGCATCGCTTTCCAGGACCGGAACGCCGAACGCCACGCCCACCTCGCCGCAGTCGGCTCCCGTGATGATGCCGGCAATGGTCGGCGGCTCGCCGGCCTCTCGGTCCACGATCACGCAGTCGGAGATGATCGGCGCCGGGTTGGTGATGCCGTACTGGTCGTCCCTGCCGATGCAGAAGTATCGGACCTGGAAGCGGTCGAACGTCCACTCCTGGAGCAAGCCCCCGTCGAAGATGAACTGGATCACGGCGCCCTGCCAGTCCACCCTGTAGGTGTGCTGGTCCGTGCCGTTCACGGCGCCGTTGTCGCCCACGCGCGCCTCCACGCGCGAGTCGAGGGCCAGCGGCGCGGACAGGACCTTGAAGGGGTTGTAGCCCGTGCCGATTCGCCAGTTCCAGAACGATCCGGTCTGTGCCCAGTGGCCGTACTCGTCTTCCACTTCCCAGCCCGAGAGCGGGTGCGCCTTGTCGATTCCCTGGGCCGGGGCGGTCCAGCCGCGCATCCTGCACTCGAAGTAACCGTCCGTGACGACCTTGCCCGCGTCGTAGACGATCTTGCCGCCCGTTGAATGCCAGCCGCCGCCTTCCACGAACGCGCCGCCGCCGTCCTCCACGCCCACGGTGGAGCCGTTGAGCGGGTCCTCGACCAGCGTCGTGTCCGCCGACGCCCGTGCGCAGGGAAAAAGCAGGAAAACGGCCATGGCGGCCGAAAGCCCGGTCCGGTGTTTCATAAGTCCCTCATCATTCCTCTCTCGGGGTTAAATTATTATGAGATCGCACCACTGATTCTATGTTCAATTTCCACAAAGTCAATAACTCTTGACATCCCGCCCATTCCCATCTAATTTTCAGCGATAAGGAGTAAACGATGCAAAAACTGAAGCTGACTCTCGTTATCGTGTGCCTGCTGCCCTTTGCGGCCGGATGCGCCAGTGCGCTGCTGGCCGGTTCCAGGCCGCAGAAGGGCGCGCCGGCCGCGCCCATTGCCGTGTACAAGGCCACGACGTGCACGCAGGGCCCCAACGGCCCGTCCGTTGCCGGCCCGGCGGACCAGACCTATTACCTGGTCCAGGGCGAGGCAGGGCTCGAGCTCTACGAGATGGATCGGAAAAATGCGGGCGTGTCCATCACGAATTACTGGCAGGACGAGAACGGGGACAATTTCCTGACCTACGTGAAGACCAGCAGCGGCTGGCACTACATTCTTCCCGCCGATCGCAAGCAAGCCGGCTGGCGCCACGTCTACCTCACGGGCACGGCCCAGGTGGCCATGATCGACGGCGTGATGAAGATCGTGGGCGGCAACCCGACCTATTACTGCCCCATGATGCCGCAGTAACCGGCAAATCCACGGGAAGCCATCTCATACATACTCCGGGTAGGGGAGCCTTCAGGCTCCCGTTCTTTTTTGCAGGCGCGCCAGGGGCGCGCAGCTGCACGGGCGGCTTAGGTCGCCCTGCCCGCGTTTGGGATGCAAAAGGTATTGATGAGGCGGCTGCCGTCAGTCTTTCCTGCAGACCAGGAGCTGGAGGTAGGGGGCGTTCGTGCCGGCGACCGTGCCGGCGTTGTTGATCGCAATGCCCGTTGTGGAAGAACCTGAATTGACCGGGTCATCGTTGACGTCCTCCGCGGCCGTGGCGCCGGCCCCGCCGTCCGGGACGGTGTCGTTGTCGCGGGGAACCGCGTGCACGTGGCCCGGGTCGCTGATCGTGTGCGAGTGCCGGCCCACGGGCCTGTCCTCCAGGTCGCCCAGGGCCGTGCCCCCCATGCCTGCCAGCGTCCCGCCGGCATTGAGCCCCACCAGGTAGCGGCCCTCGGCATCGGCCAGGGGCGACCAGCCGTCCGGGCACGCGGCGAGATCGAAGAACATGACGGCGCCCGCGGGCACGCCGCCGCTGCACGTGACCGACCCTGTTTCGTCGATGGACTGGATGGCGCTCGAGCCGGGGCAGCTGTCCGTGACGCGCGCCTGGACGGTCGTCATGTCCACGCTCAGCGACACGTCGCCGCTCGGCCCGCCGCCGCCCAGGCCGGCGCCGGCCGAGACAGCCGTGATGTCGCCGCCCGAATCGTTGTCGATCTCGCAGACCACGGACCCGTCGTCGCCGATGACCCTGATGGAGCTTCCGCCGCCGCACGATTCCGCCACGCGCGCCTGGATGGCGTCCGTGTCCACGGAAAAGGTGCCGTCCGTGAGCAGGAGGCCGCCGCCGGCAAGGTACTCGCCGCCCTCGCCGGCCGCGCACAGCAGCGCGCCGCTCATGTCGATGCCCACCACCCTGTCCGTGCCCTCGCAGGACTGGGCGCCGACAACGGCGCCGTCGGGCAGGAGGCCGGCGGGAAGCTGCCGCACGAGGCTGCCGCAGTACTCGGCATAGGCCGTGTAGGGCGTGCTCCCCAGAAGAACGCGGGGCATCTCTTCGTCCGGCTCGATCTGCACGCCCAGCCACAGGTTGGTGTAGTCCCGAAACAGGCTCAGGTCCAGGGGCACGACTTCCCCGAGGTAAACGGACAACAGGCCCTCCTCGACAAGAAGCGTGCGCGTCTCGGTCCACAGCTCGCTGCCCTCGCTCTCATCGTCGTAAATCGTGAAGACGATGCCGACCTCGTCGTCGATGGGCTCTCCCCCGCTGTCTTCCAGGACCCCCTGGAGGGGAAGGTAAGGCGGCGCGTCGGCCCGCAGGCCCGCAGGCGCGGCCAGGGCGGTGAAAAGGATCGATAGCATGAGCATGGCTTTCTTCATCGCTGTTCCTCCCGTGATGGGGTGATTTGGTTCAACATACTGAAATTCTAGCACATAAATCCCGTCTCTCAAATACAACATCGAATATTGCGGCGCCGGGCTTGAAATCGGGCACGAGAAGGTATATTGATCAAAATCCTTAAACATTATATAATAAGGTTTTCTTTTTCTGATTTGAAGCCATCTTAAAAAATACCCCGGGCAGGGGGGCCTTTAGGCTCCCGTTGGACTATGGGCACGCCAAGGGCGTGCAGCACCATGGGCGGCTGAAGCCGCCCCTGCCCGCGATCGTGTGTAAAAGGTTTTTATGAGATGGCTTCTGGTGACGACACCATGAAAAGACGAACGAACAGGAAATCCTTGGGGATCGCGATCGTCCTCGTGAGCATGGCCCTCTCGGGGCCCGCATGCGGGAACAGGCAGGACGGGCAGGGCGTGTGCCTCGATGCCGCCCGGATGGCGGCCGTTTGCCTGGGAGCGGAGATCGACAAGCCGACCGGATGCCCCCCGCAGGAAGCCGCCGCCGCGCAGCAGCTCCTGGACCGGGGCTGCGAAGCCTTTCCCGAGGGCAAGGCGGACGATTACCTGTGCACGGTTTTAAGCTGGCTCCCGGGGTGCGATCAGGGAAGGCCGCTCGTGGCGCTGTTCAACAGCCCCGAGTGCGGCGACCCGGGATGCAACCGCAGCGGCGGCACGCTCGAGTACACCGTCGGCCTGATCGGCGCGGCCGAGGAGACGATCGACCTGGCCGTCTACGGCATCAACGAGCAGAGGATCGTGGACGCCCTGTGCGCCGCAGCGGCTAAAGGCGTGAGCGTGCGCGTTGTTTCCGACGACTCCAGCTTCGACGAGACCGCGTCGCATTACTACGAAGGCCTCTCTTACTTCGAGGCGCTCGCGCAGGTCGGCGCCTGCGGCGGCCGGACCGTGCCCGTGACGGTCGCCGGGCTCATGCACCACAAGTTCTACCTCATCGATGCGGAAACCGGGCACCCCATTATCCTGTCGGGGTCGCAGAACCAGACAAGGACGGGGTTCAACGAGAATCACAATAACATCGTCGTCATGCTCGCCCCGCCGCAGGACGTCGTGGACGCGTACAGGCAGGTGTTCGACAACATGTTCGGCGAGGGAAAGTGCACGGGGGTCACGCCCGCCGTGGACCGGGCCGGGATCGGCGATCTGAGCGTGGATATTTACTTCTCCCCCTCCGGAGGCATCCTGGATGCGCTGCGCGGAAAGATGGAGCAGACTTCCAGCCTTACCGAGCCGGACCCGGCCTGCCTGGACCCGGAGGCCAACTGCATCTGCCGCAGGTACAAGACATCCTCGGGGGCCCGGTGGCGCTGCACCTACTGCAGCCTCGACGAGGGCGGCTACGGCCTGATCGGCACGGCGCGAGACCGGATCTACGCAAGCGTTTTTCACATGACGGACGAGTGCATGTCCCTTGCCGTGAGGCACGCCAGCCTGCAATCCCCTTCGCTGGAAGCGCTGTTTATCTGGGACAGCTCGGCGTCGGCCAATTACTACAACGTGGACGAGATCATCTGCGGAATCGACCTGCCCGTGTACATCTCGCGATGGCCCAGCGACGAGCGCCTTCCGGCCAAGAACCACAATAAAATCATCGTCGTCGACGACAGCGTGGTGACCGGAAGCATGAATTTCTCGGAGAGCGGCAGCCGTGCCAACTGCGAGAACGTCATCGTGATCCACGACCGGGACATCGCGGACGAGTATGCCGTGTACCTGGAAGCCGACAGGGACATTCTCCTGGGCATGGGCCAGGGCGTGCTGGGAAGCGGCCTGTGCCGCTGCACCGATTCCGTGGACAACGACGGCGACGAGCTCGTCGACAAGGACGACCCGGCCTGCGATGCCGAACAACCCGACGAAATCTGACCAGGCTTGTCTGACCTTGGATCGATCATTACAAGAGCACGAATGAAACGGAGGAGCCCATGGCTTTATCGAAACTGGCCAAATTCAAGAAGGAAAGGGAAGCGCTCAACGAGGTCGTCATGGAGTACGCGAACCTGAATATCAAGAAGCTATACAATCTCGATATGCGTGTTTACAAAAAGGGGGCGCTCGACGCCGGGACCAAGGAGCTGCTCGGGCTGGTGTCGTCATTTGTCCTACGGTGCGACGACTGCATCCTCTACCACCTTGGGCGCTGCCGTGATGAAGGGGTGAGCGATGAGGAGCTGGTGGAAGCGCTTTCAGTGGGAATGATCGTGGGCGGCACCATCACGATTCCGCACCTGAGAAGGGCGTTGAAAGCCTGGAGCGAATTGAAGTAGGGCGGGGTTATTTTCCCCCGGGCTTCCCTGCCACGTACCACCCGAAAAGCTGCCACGTGTGATCCGACGCGATAAGGTCGAAGCCGGCGGCCTCCAGGGCCCCGGCAAATCGCCGGTGGTCAAAGCGGTCCTCGCGCGGGTGGTCGAAGAAGCGCCGCCACAGAGGATTCCCGATAAACCCCACGAGCACCTCCTCGACAAAGAACCTTCCGCCCGGCTTGAGAACCCTGAGGGCTTCCCGGAGCGCCGAGCGCCAGTCCGGTACGTGGTGAATGATGCCGAAGTCGAACACGGCGTCGTAGCACGCGTCCCTGGCCGCGATGCAGGCGGCGTCACCTGTCCAGAGCCGGACTTTATTCCCGCGCCGGGCAAGCCGGCGCCGCGCGAGCCCCACCATGTGAGGGTCGAGGTCAAAGGCATCGACCCTGTCGGCGCCGAACGTGTCCAGGATGATCTCCACGCCCACGCCGCGGCCGCATCCGATTTCCAGGGCCAATCCGCCCTGGAGCGGGCCGCCCATGGACAGCAGGCGGCGCGCTTCGACGGTCCTCTGAACAGCGGACCGGACAGGGTTGTTCATGACGAGCTTTTCAAGACGATTGAGCAGAATGGGTCACCTCGGATTTTAATTCCTCGGGTAGGGGCGGCTTCAGCCGCCCTGTAAACGGGAGGCTGAAGCCTCCCCTACCCGCGATTACATGAGCCTACAATGATGTGGACGGCGGACTCCCGGTCGTGAATGCGCCCGAGGCCTGGCTCGGGCTGATGATCGCCCGGTTCGTGAAGCCGCGCGTGGCATTGATGCGTACTCTTCCCGTGCTTCCGCCGCCGCCGCCGCCGTTGACTTTACCGTCGTCGATGCCCTGGCCTTCCTCGCCGTCAACGATGTCTCCGGCGGCTCCTCTGCCGCCCACTCCGGCGGCATCGGCAGGTCCCGCGCTGTTGACTCCGCCTTGTGCTCTCGAGCTGCCTGACTCGCCGCGCCCGCCGGGCCGGCCGTGTTTATTCGGTCAGCTGCAGTCGCCGGAGCCGCCTCCTCCCCCGGTGGCGGCAACGATGCTCGCCGGGTCCAGCGTGATATCGGGCGATTCGAGCAGGATCCCGCCGCCCGCTCCGCCGCCGCCGCCTCCGCCCCCGTTATTGTCCGCGCCTCCTCCTCCTCCTCCCGGCGCGGTGATAATGCCGCCCGTGAGCAGATGAATGAGCTGAAGGGCCGAGATCTGGATGGCCCCGCCCCCGGCGCCGCCCTTTCCCGGCTGCGATGTCGAGCCCTCGGCCATGCCTCCTCCTCCTCCTCCGCTGCCGCCGATCAGAGGCAGGAGCCCGGCAGAAGGGCAGGGGCCTCCGCCGTCGCCGCCATAGTACACGGTCGTGCAGCTGTAGCTTGGATCGGCGCCGTCCCCGCCGTCGCCTCCCCGACCGCCGAACCCGCCGCCGCCGCCGCCTGAAGTCGTGAACTGGCCGCAGGCCGAGCCGCCGTCCGCGCCGCCCGGGCAGGGGCCCAGGCCCTGCGTTTCAGCCTCGCCGCCGGCAAATCCGCCCGCGCCCGGCGTGTGGTGCCCGTCGGCCGTGACCATGGAGGAAGGCCGAGTGGCGCCCACGTCGATGGTCCCGGCTATGCTCGCGCTCTCCCTGATGTACAGGATGATGGGGTTCGAGCCCACGCCGCTTACCGTGACGCCGGCCGGGACGTCCAGGCTCTTCATGATGAACAGGCCCGCGCTGCTCGAGGGGCTGCCTTCCTGCGGCGCGTTCATGTAGAGGATCCCGCCCTGCGTGCCCGTTCCGGCCGGGCGTATGGCCGAGCCCATGGCGTCCGTGATGCTCCCGTCGTCGCTGTTGATGGTGACGGGAGAGCTCGCGCCCGCGAGGCTGATGTCCAGGAGATCGGCGTTGAACACGTTGTCGCGCGCGTCGGCCGCGATATTGCTCGGCACGAAGCAGGCCTGCGCAGCGGCGTCGCAGCCCAGGGGGCAGCGAACCTGCGGGCCCCACGTGTCGCCGAAGCATTTTCTCGCCGTGCCGTCGGCCAGGCATTCGAACTGGCCGTCCGTGCACGGCCCGTCATCGAGCTCTACAGGCGTGTCGGGCTCCGTGTCCGCGGCCGCGTCCTCGCCGGACCCTGAATCCCCGCCGCCGCACCCCCACGCAAGTGCCGCCGACAGCATGAAGAGCAAGGCTGCTTGCGTATAAAATGTTTTGTTTTCCATTACCAAGCTTCCTTTTATTATAAACTATTATAAGGTTTTTTTGACGTAAATCAAACACCGGCCTGATATAAAAAAAAGGTAATCACGTTTTTTCATAAGGCTGCCCGTGAAACCCGGAACCGGGCAGCTGTTTCCCCTGCACTTTGCTGTTTTTGTCTCAACCGATCTCGTAGAGCGATTCCCTGTAAAGGTCCATGAAGCGGGCCGCGGCCGCGGCGCCGAAGACAGCGTGGCGATGGCGCATGGCCACGTGCATGCACCCCTGCAGCGTGACGATGCCGAAGGAAATCCCGATGGGCATCTTGCAGGGCGGTGAAAACCACAGCGACCTGGGCTCGCCTCCCGCGTCGGGGCCGAAGCTCAGCGTTTCCTTGAGGCGCCCGAGGTTTGACAGGTTGCTCGTTTCAACGAAGCGGTCCCTGGTCAGCGGCAGGAGCATGGGCATGGTCTGCTTGATTCCGACCGGCAGAAGGGAGCTCTTCGCCATCACCTCTATGAAGGCGGTGCCGCCTCCCTGCTTGAACCGCTCGGTCTGCTCCCTGATGCGGACCATCAGGCGGCCGTCGTCCTCGCGGTCGCGCTCGTTCGTCGAGACGCTTATGAACAGTGACATGTTGCCGAAACCCTCGTAGAGGCGCCCGGGCGGCCGCATGTTGAGCGGCATCATCACGCCTATTCGCTCGCACGGCGTGTCGTGGCGGCCGTTCCATGTGCCGATGGTCTTGTGCAGGGCGGCCAGCAGAAGATCGTTGACCGTTGAAGGCCCGTAGCGCCTGGGTTTCAGCGACGCTGTTTCCTCAGCGTCGAGGCGCAGTAAACAGCAGCCGTACCCCGGCTTCTCCCGTGCGCCATCCTCCGCCACGCGGGCCGCGGGCGAAGAGAGGGCATTGGCGCCGTAGGCCAGCAGCTCGCATATGCGCGGGATGAGCTCGCCTGCCGTGCCCGCGGCCAGCTGCTTCGGCAGGTCGCGCACCCCGGCAAGGTCGAGCCGCGGAACCGGGTCCTGCCTGCCCGCATAAGCCGCGGCAACCGAGCGCAGCACGCGAAGCGACCCTATGCCGTCCCCGGCCACGTGGCTGAAGATGAAAAGAAGGCGGTCCCCGTCGGGGCAGCGCGCAAGCGCCGCCTTGAGCAGCGGCGGCCTGGTGGTCGGGATTATCGTGTCGAGCAGGTTGTTGCGAAGCGCGGCGAGGTCGGCATCATCGGCGCAATCCGCCACGAGAAGCGCAGCAACGCCGGGCGACTCCTGGATTTTCCAGTAGTAGGTGTGGTCCGACGGCTGGAAGGCGGCCTGGCGGGCGCGCAACATGGGGTGAAGCTCGATCGCCCTCAGCAGGCCGGCGTAGAGCCGTTGCCAGTCGAGCCGGCCGTCAAAGCGCATTTCAAAGTGAATCCCCCACGGCTCGTCGGCCGTCTCCAGGTGAAAGATGGCTTCGTCACCGACATTAAAAGGTATGCGCAGCTTGTTTCCGCTCATGGCATTGCTGATAATAGCTTACCGACCGGGATATGAAAATAGACGCGAATGAAAAGATATGAAGGCCGGCTAAAAAGCCTTGTCCTCAACCGAGCTGATGACTTTTTCCTTGAGGTCCGTTTTCAGCGCCTTGTCCGGATAGGTCGGCGTCGAACGCATGAGAATATAGGCGGCCTGGGGCCGGGGAGGCGTGCCGACTATGATGATGGTGTCCGCCTGGGTCGGCCCCTTGACCGTTTTGGCTTTTTTCACGGCGGCCTTTGATTCCTTTTCCTGGGCCCGGCAGGGCGCAGTCACGGGAATCGCTGCGAGAAAGGCGGACAGAACAATCAGGGCTGCAATCTTTTTTTCCATGGCGGACCTCCAATAATAGTAATTGGACATTTACCGGTACAGGTTTGTTCTGGTAATATGCCTTGCATACTCATATTTGTTGCATAATCTTTGTTTCCATTCATCTCGACCCGTAACGGCTGCCAGGTGCCCTGATGAATGGATTGCTGGGAGGTTTCATGACGGAAGCTGAAAAGAAGGGGACGGAAGAATCCCCGGGCTCGCTTCGCCCGGTGCGCGCTGCGATCCTGAGCCTCATCATCGTCATCGTTGTGCTTGGCTTGGCCCTTGTCGTGCTTGCCATCGGCAGGCGCACCTCGGGCGGCGTTGCCCCGAAGCGCGTCAACGCCCTGGAACGCAGCAAGGACGAATGCGTGAAATGCCACCGCAAGGCCACGCCGGGCATCGTGGTCCAGTACGGTTTTTCGACCATGGCCGCGGCCGAGGTGAGCTGCAGGAACTGCCACGAGGTCGGCGGCGATTACCCGGGAGCGAAAAAGCACGAAGGCACGTTCGTGGTCAGCCCCACGCCTGCGATGTGCGGGAAGTGCCACGCCGTGGAAAAGGGGCAGTTTTACGCGAGCCGCCACGCCGCGCCTGCCCACGCGGCCCTGCAGGGCGTGGATGGCTTCACGCCCGAGCAGCTGCAGATGTATAAAAATGTACCCGAGGGCAGCTTCAGCCCCGACAAGCTGCGCAACAAGCTCTACATGATGGAGGGGGAGGCTGTCACGCGCTTTGCCTGTCACGGGTGCCATGACATAGGCGAGCCGCGGCCGGACGGCTCCATCGGCCAGTGCGAGAAATGCCACCTGCGCCACGCATTCAGCCTCGAGCAGGCCCGAAAGCCTGAAACGTGCAATGCATGCCACATCGGGCCCGACCATCCGCAGTGGGAGATCTACCAGGAGTCGCCGCATGGAATAGCCTATGCAACGGGCGGGCATGCATGGAACTGGGACGCCGAGGCCGGGACGCTGGACTCGAAGGACATGGCAGCGGCCACCTGCGCCTTGTGCCACATGAGCGGGTTCGGGGCGTCAGGCACGACCCATGACGTGGGAGACCGGCTCACCTGGTACCTGTTCTCTCCTATCAGCGAGCGGCGGCCGGCCTGGGAGGACAACCGCGTGCGCATGCAGGGCGTGTGCCGCCAGTGCCACAACGAGGACTTTATTGGCGATTTCTACAAAGACGCGGACAACGCCGTCGATGCCGTGAACGCCTGGGTCAGGGAAAGCAATGACATCATCGCCCCGCTCAAGGATGCCGGCCTGCTTACGGACAAGCCTTTTGACGAGCCCCTGGACTTCACGCATTTCGACCTGTGGCATCACTGGGGCCGCACGGCAAAGTTCGGGGCCTGGATGCAGGGTCCCGACTACGTGCAGTGGCACGGTGCGTATGAAATACTCAGGGAGCTTGCAGAGCTTCGCGAGCAGACGGCGGAAAGGCTGTCTGAAGCCGGCAAAGAGCCGAAAGATATGTCCCACGAGGATCCGTCGCAGGAAGATCAGACGAAAGAGGGGAATACGCCGTAGCCATGTATCATCTGGCCGCGATCTTTCCGCGCGTGGGCCGCATCAACATGCGCCTCACGCGCGACCAGGTCATGCTCCTTTTCATAGCCGTCAATGAAATCTTCCTGGGCATGGAGCATTACCTGGCCCATCTGATCAGCGGCACGATCCGGCCGCATGAAGCCATTCCCATTGTCTTCGGGCCCGCGGCGGGAGGCGTGCTGCTCCTGGCCGGCATTATCGCCCTGAGGGCCGGGAACCTTGCCTCGGCGCTCGCCACGATCACGCTGCTCGCGAGCATTGCGGTCGGCCTGCTCGGCTGCTGGTACCATGTCATGCGCGCGGTCCTGCCCAGCGGCCCGCTCGAGGCCATGCTGTCGTTCAACCTGGTCCACCTCATCGTCTGGGCGCCTCCCGTGCTCGGCCCCCTGACAGCCTCGCTCATCGGCCTGCTCGGCATCAGCGCGGCCTGGCTCGAAGACCCGGTGGACAGCGGGCGGCTGCGGCTGATCGGCCGTTTCCGGGTACGCCTTCCCTACAGCAAGACCCGGGCCTTCTTTTTCATGATCGGCCTCGGAGTTCTGGCCACCCTGATCAGCAGCGTCCTGGATCACGCGAGGACGGATTTTTCAAACCCCTGGCTCTGGGTGCCCGTGGCCGCGGGCGTGCTCGGCACCGTTGTGCCCGTCATGCTGGGCATGGTGAAAAAACCGTCGCGCGCCGACCTCATCACCTATTTCATCACCATGCTGCTTCTCGTCGCGGTCGGGATTGCCGGCCTGGCCCTCCATGTTCAGCATGACCTCACCGCGCAATCGCAAGTCGTGCCCGAGCGTTTTATCCGCGGCGCCCCCTTCATGGCGCCCATGCTGTTTTCCGACATGGGCGTGCTGGGGCTCGTCATCCTGCTCGACCCGCGAGGGAAAAAACAGCTCTGAGCTGTTTTTTTTTCGCGGTGCGGGTAGTATGGTTCAATGTGAGCTCGATGAAACCCCCGGTCAACATATTCGGCGCGCACTACAGGGAAAAGTACGGCGAGCCCGTGGCCAAGATCGCGCTGGACACGGGCATTCTCTGCCCGAACAGGCAGAAGGGCGGATGCGTTTTCTGCAGGCAGGACAGCTTCATGCCCTATTACATGAAAAATCGTTCGTCCTTCGAGGGCCAGCTGGAAGAGGGTCGAGCCCATCTGAAGGCCAGGGGCGTGGGGATCTATTTCGCGTATTTTCAGCAGGAAACGCCGACCGCGGCCCCGCTGCCGCAGCTCATGTCCATGGTAAGTCTTGCGCTGCAGGACCCGCAGTGCATCGGCATCATCATCAGCACGAGGCCCGACTATGTGCAGGCCTCGCTCCTGAAAGAGCTCAGCGAGACGGTCGTCGGGCGCGCGAAAAGAGAGCTGCTGATCGAGCTCGGGCTGCAGTCCATGTATGAAGCCACGCTCGAGATGCTGAACCGCAATCACACGTTCGATGATTTCGTGGACGCCGCGCGTCTCATCCGAAGATTTCCGGACATTCAGCTCGGAGTTCATCTCATCCTCGGCCTCCCGGGAGAGGATTTCAACCACATGCGCCTCACGGTCATGACCGTCGCGGACATGGGCATTAACTATGTCAAGCTCCACCATCTGCAGATATTGAAGGACACGAGGCTGCTCAGTTTGTACGGGAAAAGCCCCTTCAGGCTCTACACGGCCGAGGAGTACCTGGAGCTTCTTGCCGAGCTGCTGCCCTGCCTGCCCTACAGGGTGGTCGTGCACAGGCTGTGCAACACCACGTCGCCCGATCTCATTGCCTACCCGCAATGGAACATGAATGCCGGCGCGTTGTATGTGGCGCTGGTAAAGCTCATGACGGAGCGCGGCCTCGTTCAGGGAAAAGAAGTGGACAGGGATGAAAATGAGTGAGCCCCGCAAACCGCCCCCGGCAAGGCTGGTCGTCTCCATTATTTACGGCGGCGGCGGCGCGGCCGGCGAGCCGGCCCGTCTCGAGGCGGCCCTGGCGCGGCTCGACGAAAAATTCGGGCCCATGGATTTTCGCAGCCCTGCCATGGAGTTCACGTTCACCGACTACTACAACGGGGAGATGGGCGAAGGCCTGCGAAGGCTGTTCGTTTCCTTTAAAAGGCCTGTCGGGCGCGAGACGCTTGCGGACATCAAGCTTTTTACGAACGGGGTCGAGAAAGATCTCTGCCGGCCGGACGGAAGCAGGCAGGTCAACATCGACCCGGGCCTTCTGAGCCTGGAAAACTTCATCCTTGCCACGGCCAAGAATTTCACGCACCGGGTCTATCTTCGCGACGGCATCTTTGCCGACCTCACGTTGGTCTACAGCGGCAAAAAGTTCAACGCCATGCCCTGGACCTTTCCCGATTATTCTTCCGATTTGATCCAGGAGATCCTGGCCGGGCTGAGAAAGAGGCTGGCCGATGGTATCCTGCGAGAATAATAAAGCCATGGAACGCGTTCTTCTCGTAAATCCTTTTGTCTACGATTTTACGGCCTTCGACTTCTGGGCCAAGCCCAGGGGCCTTCTCGATCTGGGCGGGATGCTTTCGCGGCTCGGGCTGGCCGTGGATTTCGTGGACTGCATGAGCAAGGAAGACCGGGACATGGCCGCGTTCGCGGCTTCCCGGCCTGAAATAGAAAAGCCGAAGCTGAAGAAATACGGCACGGGCTCCTATTTTCGCGAGGAGGCGCCCAAGCCGGCCGGCCTGAAAGCCATGCCGCGCCGTTTTTTCAGGTTCGGCTTTCACCCCGGGCTGCTCCGGCGCAGGCTCGAGAGCCTGCCGTCGCCCCCGCGTCTCATCGGCGTGACGGGCATCATGACCTACTGGAACCGGGGGGTAAAGGACACGATTGCCGTGCTCAGGCAGTGCTTTCCCGGCGTGCCGGTCGTGCTCGGCGGCATCTACCCCACGCTGGCGCCGAACCATGCAGAGGCCGAGTCCGGGGCGCAGATTATTTTCAAAGGCCGGGCAACGCGGGAAAGGGTCGTCGAGCTGCTGGACGAAGCGGGCCTCGGCCGCCGCGTGGAAGCGGGCGGGGCAGGGCCGCCCTATTATCCCTATCCCGATCCTCCCTACGGCATCCTGAGCACGTCGGAGGGCTGCATGAAAAAGTGCACCTACTGCGCGTCGCGCGTTCTCCAGCCCCGGTTCATCGAGCATGATATGCAAAGGGTGCTCGGGAACATGAAACACCTCTATGAAAGAGGCATTCGCGATTTCGCTTTTTACGACGATTTCCTCCTGCATCGCAGGAAGGAGAGGCTCCTGCCGCTGCTCGAGAAGGTGATCGCACACATGCCGGCCGCAAGGTTTCACACGCCCAACGGCCTTCTTCTCGCGCACGTGGACGGGGAAACGGCCGCGCTCATGAAAAAGAGCAATTTCAAGACCCTGCGCTTCGGCTTCGAGACCGCGGACCCGGGCCTGGGAAGGCGCACGGGGTTCAAGATCGACCGCGAAGGCTTCAGGAAGAAAATCGCCGTGCTTCGGGACGCGGGGTTCGAGAACGAGCGGATCGGGATTTACATCATGGTCGGCCTTCCGGGCCAGCCCGTGAGGGACGTGGAGGAGAGCATCAGGTTCGTCAAGGACTGCGGCGTGGACGCCAACCTGACGGAATTCTCGCCGGTTCCCGGAACGCCCGAGTTCCGGCGCGCCCTCCGGGAGTCGGCCGTTGACTTCGAGAGCGACACCGAGCTGCAGAACAACACGCTGCTGCCGCTTCGCTCGCCCGTTTTCACGAACGACGTTCTCAACCGGCTGAAGAACCTCAGCTATTCGGCGCAGCTGCGTGCCGAGGGGAACCTTTCTCCAGTGTGATTGTCACATTAAGCACAGCTCCCCACAAGTTCGGGCCCTGTGCTTTACGAGGTGACAATCATGAAATACCCTTCATCCTTGATGGTCATAGGCGTTTGCGCGGCCGGCGTTCTCCCTGCGGGCAGGGCCGGCGCCGACCAGTTTTCCACCACCCGCGGCCAGCCCATCGTGGAGACGGAGCACGCGGTGAACGTTTCCGTGGAGGACGGGCTCGCAACGCTCAAGGTCAGGAGGGTGTTCGAGAACAGGGGAAGCGAGGCCGACCAGGTGGAGATGATGATCGAGCTTCCGTACGACACCGTGGCCACGGGCATGCGGATCAAGGCGGGCAAGAAGTGGTACGACGCCGAGCTCAGGGAGGCGCGCATGGCCGCGATCGTTTACGAGAGGCTGACGGGCCACGGGCCGTGGCGCGCAAGGGACCCGGCGCTTCTGGCCTGGGGCGACCTGGGCGTGCTCGACCTCTGGGTGTTTCCGGTTTTCGCGGGCAGCGAAAACGTGATCGAGTACACGCTTATCCAGCCCGTCGACTACAGGGACGGGACCTGGTTCATGACTTACCCGGACGTTGTGACGGACGCCTCGCTGGCGGAAGTGACCATGTCGATCAAGACCTCCCACAAGGCCGCCGCAATTTCAATCAACGGCCGCAAGGTAGGGGCGGGCAAGATGGCGAAGATCGGAAAGAGGCTGGCCGGCGAGGATGAACTGGACAGCTACGTGCCGCCGGGCGGCTACCTGTGCGACGACTATTACGACGAGGATGAGCGCCCGCCCTGCCGCGAGCCGGGCCATGCCATGATCACCATGACCGCGCCTCCCACCGACACGCTGGAAGCCAGGTACGGCACGTTCGACCTGGGAGGCGGCATGTCCGTTGTGCGCCTCGAGATCGATACCGCGAAGATTCTGAGGCCCGCGCCGAAAAAGGCCTCCGTTGTTTTTGTGCTCGACGCCTCGCGCTCATGGGGCAGGGAGAACATCGAGGCAGCGCTCGCCTTCTGCTCCGCCTATGTCAAGGAGCTGCCCGACGCGAGGTACGAGGTGGTCCTGTTCAGGAGGGACGCCGAGAGGCTGCTGGGCGATTTCACGGCCGCGGCCGAGTGGAAGCAGGAGCTCGCCGCGGCCACGGGCGACCCGGCCGCGCTGGAGCCGGGCAACGGCAGCAACGTGGAAAAGGGGCTTGAGCTGGCTGCGTCCATCCTGCAGGGAAGCAAGGGGCCGCTGCGCGTGATTCTTGTTTCGGACGCGCTCTACAGGATGAATTACGCCAACGCCGGGGCGATCAAGGCCCTGTCCGCGCTGCCTGACGGCGCGGTCGTGCACGCCGTGGACCTGGAATGGGGCCCCGGCGATGTTTACGCGGACAGAAACGATTTTCACGACATTGCGGCCGTGCCCCTGGCCAGGGGAGGCATCCTGCTCGATCTGGGAGGCGGCGGGAAAGCGGCTGATTTCAAAGATGCGGCAAGGCTTCTCGTCAGGCCGCGGCAGATCGACGAGTTCAAGGTCGTGCACAACGGGGCGGATCTTTGCGACCACGGCGATGTGCCGGAGACCCTCGAGGAAGGGGTGGGGCTGCGCGTCATGTTCGTGTCGGACGAGCCCCTGCCGTCCGTGACCATCAGGGGCAAGATATGGGCGTCGCCCTTCATGCAGGTCGTGGCCGCGGACCCGGACCTGAGCGAGAACATTGTTCCGGCCCTGGTTTTTGCCGGCGACCTTTACCTGGAGCTCGACGAGGACCAGATGATGCGGGCGGCCACGGCCGGCGGGGCCGTCTCGCCCCTCACCTCCTACCTGTCCGTGGAGCCGGGCGTGAGGCCCTCGACCATCGGGCTGGAGGAGGAGGAGGGGATGGGCGGGGGCGGCGCGGTCGGGTTTGGAGGCGGGGGCGCCAGCGTTTCGTGCGGAATGGGAGGGTCGGCGAAGATCCAGCCGGATCACGGTCCCGCGCTGCGAAAGCTTCTCGTGGACGCGGCCGCGCCGTGCTTTTTCGGCGAGGACGGGAAAAGCGCGGTGGGCGTTCGCATCGAGAGCACCTACAGGGAGGTCGTGGACGTGGATGCCGACTCGGACCGCGCGTCGCTGAAAAGCTGCGTTGCCGAGGCTGCCTGGACCATCGAGCTCACCGATGAATTCAAGGAAAGGTCTTATTCCAGGACCGTCACGCTTCCGTAGTACACACTATAACTGCTTGGGCAGGGGCGGCTTCAGCCGCCCATTTCCAGCATTTTTCACGGAAGCCTGAAGAGGCTGTGTCGCAACCCCCATGACCGACGGGTGTCATACAACATAGTGCAGCTGCACGCCCTTGGCGTGCCTGTATGGGGCGCCCCGAGGGGGCGCAGCCACAATTGCGACACAGCCTCTGAAGGCTCCCCTACCCTGGATTTTTTCTAAAGGCTTCGGCCCGTGACGGCCCTGTAGCACTCGAGCACGGACTGCTGGGCCACGTCGCCGCCCGCGCCGTCCGCGGCCGTGGCGTCGCCGGCCAGGTAGAGGTTCTGCGCGCCGGTGAGGCAGGGGCCCACGCGCTTTTCCCTGTACTGCCGGACGTTCACCTCCACGCCGTCGACCATCCTGAGGCGCATGGCGCGACGCCACTCCACGTTGCGCTCCAGGCCGGGGAAGGTATTGAACAGGGCCTCTTCGATTTCATGCTCCCGCTTTTTCGCCGTTTCCGGATCTTTCATGTCCTCCACGCCGGTCGGGTAGAGCCAGGTGAGAAGCTGCTTGCCCTCCGGTGCGAGGCCCGGCTCGAGGTTGGAGGTGAACATGCCGAATGACAGGGGCTTCCACAGATACCACAGGCCGCTGTCGTCGCAGATTTTCGTGCGCAGGCCGTAATCGAGCACCACGCCGGCCGTGGGCCTGAGGCTCCTGCAGGCCGCTACGACCTCGTCCGGGAAATTCTTTTCATCGAGAAGCCCGTCGAAGATTTCCTGGACGGGCACGCACAGGATGACGCTGCGGCCGCGGATCTCCCGGCCTCCGCACGAGACGCCCACGGCTTTTCCGTTCTCCATGATCACGCGGTCGACCTTTGCGCCGAGCCTGATCTCGCCGCCGGCCCTGATCGTTTTTTCGAAGAGGTCGAAGAGAGGGCCCCAACCGCCGGCAGGATACATCACCGAGTACCCCGTGGAGAGGACCTTGCTGATGTTCGCCAGCATCTCGCCGGCCGACGACCTTTCGATAAAGGGGCAGACCATCATGGACGCGCTGACCATCGTGAAGTAGCGGGCCAGGCTGCCGTCGATGCCGTTTTGCCGCATCCAGTCCCTGACGCTCACCTCCTGCAGGCCATTGAAGCGCCCCAGCTTGATCTTGATCATGGTCGCCAGCGCTTTCAGGCGTTCGAAGAGGCCGAACATCTCGCTGCGCAGGAAACCGGCGGGGCCCGTGGGGAAAAGCTTGATATGGCCGTCCCCGTCATAGACATAAGACGGGCCCAGGGGTTTGTACCTGATCTCGCGGCCGAGCCGGCGGCAGATCTTCGACATGGCGCTTTCCGGCCCGAACCTGATGAGGTGGATGCCGTAATCGACCGTGAAGCCGTCCTTTTTCCACAGGCGGGCCCTGCCGCAGGCGGTCTTGCTCTTTTCGAGGACGAGGACGCGGCGGCCGTCATGCGCGAGCAGGGCCCCGATCTCCAGGCCGCTGACCCCTCCGCCAACGATGATGGTGTCGTATGTGTTCTTGCTCAAATCAACCCCCTTGGATTGAGGTTCGAAAAAAAACTATCGAATCTGTTTACAATTATCCCAATGGTGCAAATCATGATTTTTTTTACACCTGCGCGTGTAAAAACCGCCGGTGATCGACGCCTGATTACGTGATTACGGCAAATTTTCCCTGGGGACAGGGTTGTCCTCCCTCTCGTCGTCCCACACGATCCCGCTGATCCACCAGCGCTTTCCGTCATGGTGCAGCTGAATGCTGTTGATGCCCCGGGTAAACGGCTTTTCATCCTGCGGCAGGAAGCGTGACTCGTAGGTGCTGAAAACCTGAGCGATGTTCCCGAACGTGTCGGTGTGACGAAAAACTTCCGATTCGTGGAAGCTTTTCAGGTCGCCTTTTTTGATGTTTTCCCTGAAGAGCGAGATAAACTCTTCGATGCCCATGATGAGAAGCTTGTCCTTTTTCGCCGCAATGAGCCGGGCGCCGGGCGAGAGCAGGGTGCGCAGGCGCTGCCAGCCCGGCTCCTTTCCCTTGTCGAAGCAGATCGACGCGTACATGGCCTTGACAATGGCATCGATGCTGCTGACGTCGGTGGGGTCCGGCATCATCAGCTCCTGGGTGGTTTCATCCGTCTTCGGCGTGTTCATGATGGGTTCCTCCTGGGTTTTACCGCCGCCGTGATGGCCTGCGCAGGCCGCAGGCATGAGCGCGGCCGGCGCCAACAGTATCCGGTTTTTGCTTTTCATGGCGCTCTCCCAGCCATTATAACAGCACGTTTTCGGGAATAACTCAATGGATTGGAGCCGTTAACGCAGCAGGAAGGGAAGAAGAAGGCTCACGCCGGGCATGCCGAAGATGACAGCAAGAATACCGCCCATGATCCAGCGGCTTCTTTTTACAGGCAGTGCGGGGCCGCGCAAGCCAAAGATTCTTGAAAAAATATGGTTCCGAGCTGATTATTCACTTTTTATGTTTTAATTTTATGATATAATGTCGGTCAACCCGAAAGGGTTTTACAAAGGGGACAAATGCTCAGAAAAACGAAAAGAAAAATATCGATCCCGGTCGGGATAGAAAAGGTCCTTTACAGGGCCGCCATCGATCCAGCGTTCAGGGATCTTCTGCTCGCCGACAGGAAAAAGGCCGTAGAATCAGAGCACATGATGCTCAGCCCGTCGGAAATGACGATCCTGGGGAATGTGTCGGCCAGCGCGCTGCGTATCATGATCGACCGGATCAAGCCGCTCGGGCACGGAAGGAAAAAATTCATGAAATCCGTGGCCGCCGCGGTCGTGACCCTTGCATCCGGGACCGCGGCGATTGCATGTGATTGTCAGCACTCTACCTGTGGCGGCATCATGCCCGACTACTACGAAGACAGGGTGGATTTAATGGAGGAACAGGATATCATCGATGGAGTGAGACCCGATGTTCCCGAGGAAGTGGTCGAGACAGCGGATGTCCCGGACGACAGTGAGTTCATCACGAGCGAGCCGACCGATGTCCCTCAAGACGAAGCCGTCGCGCCGGACGGTGAAGACGAGGATGGTGAGGACATGGACGGCGAAGACGCGGCGGAGGAAGCGGATGCCGGGGACGCGGCGGATGATGATGCAGAAGTCGAGGATGGGGTGGCAGACGCCGTAGACGGGGACGCGCAGGATGATGTGCCCGGGGATGCCATGGACGAGGGGTAATAGAAATACAGCTTTTCATGGAGGCGGCAAGATGGAGAAAAAGAGCAAAGACAAA
>JBDRLK010000007.1:0-4746 GCA_043813155.1 Pseudomonadota bacterium
GACGCCCCGTGCAGTGGAACGGGCACGCTCGCCAGAAAGCCGGAGATACGCTTCAGGTTGAGGAAATCGGACCCGAAGCGCATGGCGGCCCTGCAGGAGAGGATCCTTTCCTGCGCGGCCCGCCACCTGGAGAAGGGCGGCGTTCTTCTTTACAGCGTCTGCTCAATCCTTCCCGAAGAAGGGCCTGAAGTCGTCCGGGCATGCCTGGAGAAGGACCGCGGCCTGCGCGCCATCGAGCCTCCGGGGCTGCCCCCTTCGCTCGAAGCCGGCGGCAGCGGCGGGCTTCTTCTCCTTCCCACGACCCACGGAACAGAGGGCTTTTTCATTGCGGCCATGACGAGATAAAACCTCCGGGCAACACTAATTTGACCAGCCTGCTATTGACATTATAATATTGGGTTATAAGTTTAGTGGTAGGCAGTGGAAATAACACTTTATCAGTTGAAGTGAAAAATGGCAGTAAAAGAAAAACAATTGGCTGAAGTTACCGGTGGTGAGGAAGAGTTATCCATACTGCCGCTGAGAAACTCCGTTCTGTTTCCCCACGCCATCGTTCCCATCGATATCGGACGTGACAAGTCCGTCAAGCTGGTCGAGGAAGTCAGCAGCAAGCAGGAGCAGGTCCTGGGCGTTGTAACGCAGCACTCCATTGACACGCAGGACCCCGATTGGAAAGAGATGTTCACGGTCGGAACCGTGGCGAGAATACTGAAAGTCATCAGGCTCGACAAGGGCGGTTACCGCGTGGTCATTCACGGGCTTTCAAGGTTCAAGATCAAGGAGCCCGTGTCGATAAAGCCCTACCACGTGGCGGTTGTGGACAGGGTGAAGGAGCAGCTCGATAAGAATATCGAAACGGATGCCCTTACGGGAAGCATTTTCGAAACCCTGGAGACGGTCGTTTCCATGCTCGCGAACTTCCCGAGGGATATTATCGACAGGCTTCACTCGTCGAAGGACCCGTCCCTGATCTGCGACCTGATCGCCGCGAACATACCGATCACGATCGAGGAGAAGCAGCAGATTCTGGAGACTTTCGATATCAATGTCCGGCTGCGCCAGACCCTGCAGTTCCTGATGCGGCAGCTCGAGATCCTCAAGGTCAAGAAGGAGATATCATCGGTGGTGCAGGAGGAGATGGGCAAAAGCCAGAGGGAATACTTCCTGCGCCAGCAGCTCAAGGCCATCAGGGAGGAGCTCGGGGAAACCGACGAGGAGGAAGACGATGCCGAGGCGCTCAGGCAGAAAGTGAAGGACGCCGGCCTTCCCGAGGAGGCCGAGAAGACGGCCAAGAAGCAGCTGGTCAGGATGAAACAAATGCAGCCTTCCAGCGCCGAGTACACCGTGGTGAGGACGTACCTCGACTGGATCCTTGAGCTTCCCTGGATCAGGGAAACCAGGGATCAGGTGAACATCAGCGATGCCCGCAGAATCCTGAACGAGGATCACTATGACCTGGACAAGGTGAAGAAGAGAATCCTGGAATACCTGGCCGTGAAAAAGCTCAAGGACGACAAGAAGGGCCCGATCCTCTGCTTCGTGGGCCCGCCGGGCGTGGGAAAAACGTCGCTGGGCAAATCGATCGCCAGGGCGCTGGGGCGCAAGTTCATCAGGATCAGCCTCGGCGGCGTCCGGGACGAGGCGGAGATCAGGGGACACCGCCGCACCTACGTGGGCGCGCTTCCCGGAAGAATAATCCAGGGCATGAAAAAGGTCGGGACCTCGAACCCCGTGTTCATGCTCGACGAGGTGGACAAGCTTGGGACGGATTTCAGGGGCGACCCCTCGTCCGCGCTGCTTGAGGTGCTCGACCCTGAGCAGAATTATTCATTTTCGGATCACTACCTGGAGATTCCCTACGACCTTTCAAACGTGATGTTTATCGGCACGGCTAATATCCGCGATACCATACCGCCGCCGCTGCTCGACAGGATGGAGACAATCGACCTTCCCGGTTACACGCGGGACGAGAAGAAGAAAATCGCCCGGCAGTTCCTCATCCCGAGGCAGCTGGACGAGCACGGCCTCAAGGAGTTCGGCTTTGCATGGGACGAGGAGGCCCTCGACATGATCGTCGATTCCTACACCCGGGAGGCGGGCGTCAGAAACCTCGAGAGGGAGGTCGCGGCAATCTGCCGTTTCATTGCCGTCAAGGTTGCGGAGGACAGGGAGATACCCGAGGTCGTCAACAGGAAAGTCGTGGAGTCGGTGCTGGGACCGCCCAAATTCTACTCGGATGTGGCCGGAAGGATCCCCGAGGTGGGAGTGGCGACCGGCCTTGCCTGGACGCCTTCCGGCGGGGACATTATTTTTGTCGAAGCCACGAGGATGGCGGGCCAGGGCAAGCTGCACCTGACGGGGCAGCTTGGCGACGTCATGAAGGAGTCTGTCCAGGCGGCGTACAGCTACGTTCACTCGAAGGTGGATGAGCTCAATTTCACGAACGATTTCTTCGAGAAGTCGGACCTGCACATTCACATCCCGGCGGGAGCCATCCCCAAGGACGGGCCGAGCGCGGGCATTCCATGTTCGTGGCGATCACGAGCAGGATGACGGGCATTCCCATAAGGCCCGACGTTGCCATGACCGGGGAGATAACGCTGAGGGGCATGGTGCTGCAGGTGGGGGGAATCAAGGAGAAGGTGCTGGCAGCCCACAGGGCGGGTATCAAGGAGATCATCATCCCTCAGCGCAACGAAAAAGACCTCGTCGAAATTCCAGACGAAATCAAGCAGGACTTGACGTTCCGGTTCATCCAGAGCGTGGACGAGGCCCTGGACTTCGCGCTGGTTTCTTCGTCGTTCAACAAGCCCACGACCCCTCCCGAGGCGCGTGAATCCCGGCCTCCGCAGTCACAACCCATAGTGTAGCTGCACGCCCCTGGCGTGCCCGTTGGAGGCGCCCCTACCTCCCCGTCGGGTAGGGGAGGCTTCAGCCTCCCGTTCCGTCAACGGGTTTAAATTGCGGCAGGATGTCAAAGAATGTTAATAGCGCGTACAATAGCTGCAGACCATGCCGAGACTCTCCTGGAAAGCAATGAAAGATTCCCCTTATGCGGGTCCGCTCTTCACGTCGCGAGCATTCATGGCCGCCCTTGTCGTGGTCGGGGGGCTGTCCCTCTTCTGCGTGACCCGGAAGCTCTCGGCCAGGCCTGGCTACGAGTCATCGCTCATACTGTCGCCTTTCATCGCCTTGATGGCGGGCATAGCGGCCATCGGCATCGTCAGGAAAATGGGGTTGGGGCAGGCGGGCGCATTCCAACGTGCCCCGGTTTCAGCGGCCCTGTCCTGCGCCCTTCTCACTGCGCTGTGCCTTGTCCTGCTCGCCGCGGGCGGCGTGCTGCGCGGGCTCTGCGATTTTTCGGACGGCCTGGCGTTTTTTATGATAGGCCCCCTGTGCTGCGCTGCCGCGGCCTCCTGCATCGGCTTCATGATCGCAGCTGTGTTCGGGAGGGCCGCGGCAGCATACGGGACCTGGGCTCTGGTGGTCCTTGGCTCCCTCTTCGTTGATTTCCTTGAGTTTTACGCCACGCCGAAAGTCAATGTGTACGATCACCTGCTGGGCTATTTTGCCGGCCCCCTGTGGGATGAAGCCGTGAGGGTCGACTCCAGGCTCTGGCTCTTCAGGGGCATTACCTTTTCCGTGCTGGCCTGCGCCATGCTGTTTTTTTTCACGGGTTTTGATCGGGGCAGCGTGTCGTTTTCATTGAAGCGCGCGCTCTCGTCATGGCGAGGCAGGTTTTCAGCCCTCCTTCTCGCCGCGGTTATTGCCGGCTGCTGCCTGGTGCAGGCTCACGCGGGAATCAGCGGAAGCAGGAGGCACATCGAAAGCCGGCTGGCGCAGGTGGTTCAGGCCGGGGACACGCTCATTTTCCTTCCATCCCACGTTTCCGGCCGTGAAGCGGCATGGCTCAGGCAGGATGTCATGTTCAGGGAGTGGCAGCTCACAAAGTTTTTCGGCGAGCGGCCCCGGGGGGTCATGCGTCTCTACTTTTTCGAGTCCGCCGACATGATGAAAAAGTATACGGGCGCCGGGCCCACGAGCGTGAGCAAGCCATGGCTGGGCGAGGCCTACATGGTCTACCGCCGGCCTCCCCACGGCCCGATAAAGCACGAGCTTGCCCACCTCTACAGTGCCCTGTGGGGAAGCGGCCCCCTGCGCCTGGCGGGAAAGCTGTGGGGCATGGCTTCGAACCCCGTGCTTATCGAGGGCACGGCCGTGGCCGCGGACTGGGACGGCGATCCGGCAGCGCCGCATGCCGCGTGCGCGGCCGGCATGAGGGCCGGTCTCCTGAAGACCTGGGATCCTTTTTCATCACGCGGGTTTTTCGACGTCAGCAGCGGGCTGAGCTATGAGGCGTCGGGCTCGTTCGTGCGCTTCGTCCGTGACACGTGGGGAACCGGGGCGCTTGCGAAATGGTACGGGGGCATGGACTTTGAGGACGCGGCCGGTGTGAGCGAAAAGCAGGCTGCGGCAAAGTGGCGGGCCTTCATCACAGGCATGGACGTTGCGCCGCAGCTCGTTTCGGACGTCAAGAGGCGCTACGCCGCGCCTTCGATTTTCGACAGAACGTGCCCGCATGCCGTGGCCAACCTCTATGAAAGGGCAGGCCAGTGCGAGGGCCGCGGCGACATCGGGGGGGGCCTCGATGCTTTCAGCCGGATCGAGCATCTGGACGGGAAGAACAGGGTGCACGCGCTGTCAAGAGCCCGGTTCATTACCGGGGCGTGCATGGCAACGGGCAGT
>JBDRLK010000008.1:0-2759 GCA_043813155.1 Pseudomonadota bacterium
GGCGGGCGAACTGGAATTTCTCCACGAAATCCTTGTGCACCTTCTCGGCGAAGGCGATGACCGTCGAGCCCTTCCTCATGACAAAGGGAACCGGGCTGTGATTTTTCCCGGGCTGCTTCGAATAGACCCTGTCGATATTCAGGGTGTCGTAGATCATGCGCTTCATGTCGTCAAGCCCCTCGCCGCTTTCCGCACTTATTGGAACGACGTCGAAAGCGAGCGACGCTTCGCTCTCGATCAGCTCGAGCATGTCCCTGGCGCCGTCCACGTCGATGTAGTTCGCGGCCACGATGGTCTTCAGGTAAGCGATCGACGACTGGTGCTCCGCGTCCTCCCCGGGCGGTGCGGCATCGCGCGCCACGAGCTCTATCTTTTTCTCCCTCAGGATTTCGATGGGCTCCTCGATCTGCCCCAGCGGGTCCACGGCCGCAGCGTCGATCATGAAGAGAACAATGTCCGCGAGCCTGACGACCTGCGGGACCCAGCTCTCCATGAACTCCCTGCTCAGGGGCGGCAGGTCGACCAGCTGGATGGTAATATCCTCGAACGTCATCATGCCGGGAACAGGTTTTCGCGTCGTGAAAGGATAGTCCTGGACCTCGGACTTCGCGTTCGTGAGCGTGACGAAGAGCTTTGACTTGCCCGTGTTGGGCGCGCCCACGAGAACGACCTTGCCGGCCCCTTCCCTCGTGATGTGATAGGTCTCTTTGCGCCGCGCCGGCCCTCCCCCCTTCTTCTCTGTCTGTTTCTTGAACTTGGCCAGCTTGGACTTGATGTCGGCCTGAAGTTTTTCCGTCCCCTTGTGCTTTGGGATCTTGGCGAGCATTTCCTCGAGCGCCGCGATCTTCTCCTCCATGGATCGGGCCGCCTTGTACTTTTCCTCGGCCGAAAGATAATCGGGTGTCAGGTTCGCCGGCATGGCACCCTTACTATTACCGATGTGCGGTTTTCAATCAACCGTGACGTATAATTATGCATAATAATGTCTATCTAAGCGAGCCTCAGGATGAAAGTCCCGCTGTTTTTCATGCTCCCGGCCGTCAACTATTTATATTCTATTTTAATGTGTAAAGGAATCAATAGCGCAAAACAAACCTGTTTCAGTCCATTGCCCGGTCCGGACGGCTCATTCCTCGGAATAGACCTGCAGGTTGTCGTCGTAGGCCACGGCATTGGCCGACCCGGCCTTCCTGCCGGTGATCAGGCCGATGTCCCCCTCCGCGCAGGAAAGATCCAGATAACAGGTTTTGAGATAAACAATCAACAGGGGATGCTACAGCCCGCCCGGGACCCTGCGGATTGCGGCGCCGAGCCTGGAGAGCTTCTCCTCGATGTGCTCGTAGCCCCGGTCGAGATGGTAGATGCGGTGGATCTCGGTCGTGCCCTCGGCGGCCAGGGCGGCGATGACAAGGCTCGCCGAGGCCCGCAGGTCCGTGGCCATGACCTGGGCGCCGTGGAGCCGCTCGACACCCTCAACTACCGCCGTAGCGCCGCGGATCTCGATGTCCGCCCCCATGCGCTGCAGCTCGGAGGCGTGCATGAAGCGGTTTTCGAACACGGTCTCCTCGATCATGCTTCTTCCACGGGCAACGGTCATCAGCGCCATGAACTGGGCCTGCATGTCCGTGGGGAACCCGGGATAGGGCGAGGTGCGCATGTCCGTGGCGTCGATCCGGCCCTGCGATTTGACGTGCACCCCGTCCTGCGTGCCCTCGATCCAGATGCCGGCCTCCTTCAGCTTGGCGACGACCGCCTCGCACAGCTCGAGGTAGCAGCCCTCCAGCACCACGTCCCCGCCCGTGACGGCGACAGCGGCCATGTAGGTGCCCGTCTCGATCCTGTCCGGGATGATCGCGTGGTCCACGGGATGGAGCGCGTCCACGCCCTCGACTACGATGATATCCGTGCCCGCTCCGTTGATGTTCGCGCCCATCTTGTTGAGCACGCGGGCAAGCTCCTCGACCTCGGGCTCCCTCGCCGCGCCCACGATGTGCGACCTGCCCCTGGCGATGCTGGCGGCCATGAGAATATTCTCGGTCCCGCCCACGGTCGTAATGTCGAACACGATCTCGGCGCCCCTCAGGCCCCCCTTTGCCTCGGCAAAAACATAACCGCCCTCGAGCGTAATGTCCGCGCCCATGGCCTCCAAACCCTTGAGGTGCTGGTCGATGGGCCGCGCGCCGATGGCGCAGCCGCCCGGCAGGGAGACTTTCGCCTTCCCGAACCTCGCAAGCAGGGACCCCAGCACGAGAACCGACGCGCGCATTTTTTTAACGTGCTCGTAGGGGGCATCCCATTTGTCGAGGCCGGATGAATCTATCTCCACGACGTGCGCCGGCCCGTCCCTTTGGACGTCCGACCCCATGTAGCGCAGCAGGTCGCCGAGCGTGTCCAGGTCCTTGAGGTCCGGGACGTTGCGAAAGACGCTCTTGCCGTCCGCGAGCAGGGCGGCCGTCATGATCGGCAGGGCCGCGTTCTTGGCCCCGCTTATCCTGACCTTGCCCTGCAGCCTCGCTCCCCCTTCGATGAGAATCTTGTCCATGTTTGGAGTCTCCCGGTTGTGCCGGTGTTACTGCATCATATATTAAATTAAACCTTTCCGGGCAAGTCCTATTTCAATCGGGTGTTCGGGATAGCCTGGCGGGGTTTCTCCCGCCAGGCCCCCCGCAGATCCGGACAAGCGGATTTCCCGCATCCGGCTCCTCGGTCTACGGCTTCACTGCGAGCCTCAGAGAGGAATGAACACAGACGGCGCGCGG
>JBDRLK010000009.1:0-9301 GCA_043813155.1 Pseudomonadota bacterium
GGTTCGTGCGTACGGCCACCAATGTTGAGATCGACAGCGGCAGGAAGCTGAACGCCACCGGCGCTCCCATCATCATGCATGACCTTGTTCGGACGGTTGCCCATGACGCTCCGAGAGACACGCTGTACGCGATCGTCGGCGTGTTTGTGATACTCCTTCTCATCGTCGGAAGAGCCAGGTACGCGGCATCCCTCACCGCTGCGCTCGTCGTAGCGATCGCAGCGATGGTGGGAATCGTCGCCGTTTCCGGGACCAAGATTAATTTTTTCAACTTTGTCGCCATCCCCACGGCGTTCGGTACCGGAGCGGATTACGGCATCAACATACTGATGCGATACCTGTCGGAGGCCGGAGAAGGGGGCGGGAAAGAGGTCCTCACGAGGTCCATGGTCAAGACGGGCGGCGCGGTTTTCCTCTGCTCGAGCACGACGATCATAGGGTATTTCTCCCTCATGACCTCGAATAACCAGGCCCTTGTCTCCTACGGAAAGATGGCCATAGCCGGTGAGATAGGATGCCTGCTCGCCGCGGTCCTGCTGCTCCCCGCGCTTATACGCGTTTTAAAGATCTAGTCAGCTGCGGGTGCGATTGGATTGTCATGGGGGCGAGTGAAGTCCCTGCCCCCGTAGGGTAGGGGAGGCTTCAGCCTCCCGTGCACCCGTCAACGGCTATCAATTGCCTTTTGGATTGCTCTAATATATGTTATACTTAAATTCAATTCATTACCGAGGCGAGCCTTGAAAAAGCTGATCGTCAAGCTGCGCGTGCTGTCCGGTCATGCGGCAGGAAGCACATTCCCTCTCACGCAGGAAAGCACCATCCTTGGCAGGGGGGAGGAAGTCGACCTGCCCATTGTCGACGGTTCGATTTCGAGGCAGCACTGCCAAATCGTCAGGGAGGAGGAGAGGCACTATATCAAGGACCTGAATTCCAAGAATGGGACATATCTTCGAGGGATCAAGCTTTCCCCGGGCCAGTTTTTTGAAATTCAGCCGAACAGCGATATCCAGGTCGGCAGCATCAACCTTGTTTTTTCCGTCGAGATGATCGAGGCCGACAGCAAGCGCATGCAGACGCCCTGGGGGGACACGACGCTGGGCTTCGATGAGGACGAGGAGACCACAAGGGAGATAAAGCCCGATGACCCCCGCAGCCAGGAGCACGTTCACACGACGCTGCCTTTCAATATAGTTTCCAACAGAAATCTCGTCGCCATGTACAAGGTCCTGGGCTCGATCGGGGCTATTTACGAGCAAAAGTTCCTTCTTCAGAAAGCCGTCGATCTCGTGACCGAAGTGCTGAACGCGGACCGCGGATTCGTGTTCCTCGCGCGCGAGCTCGAGGGGGACAAGGCCAGGCCCGCGGTGTCCACGATCAGGGGGGGCGGCGGCCAGGGAGGTGTTCCTTCGGACCTGAACTGGTCGGCGATTTACCAGGTGTTCAACGAGGGGATTTCCGTCCTGAGCTCGGGAGTGCCGGCCGCCTGCTCACAGGACGCCAGGGGCGGCGGCGGCCAGGCGGTCCAGGGGAGATCGGCGATATGCTCTCCCGTTCAGTCCAGGGAGAGGGTCTTCGGGGTCATGTATATCGATTCAGCCGCAGGGCCCGATTTCCTGGTTCGAAACGACGTGGAGCTCCTGACGGCCATTGGCATCCACCTGGGGGCGCTTACTGAAAACATAGAGCTTGTGACGAGCAACCGGGACCTTTTCATCGGCGTGATCAAGACCCTGGTCAACATTCTCGAGGCCAAGGATCACTACACCTTCGGTCATTCGGAAAGGGTGACGAACATCAGCCTCGCCGTGGCGGACGAGCTTGCGCTCGGGCAGAATGAAAAAGAGGCGCTGCGCATCGCCAGCCTGATCCACGATATCGGGAAAGTCGTTATTCCGGAGGAAGTGCTCAACAAGACCGCCTCGCTGACCGACATGGAGTATGAGGAGATAAAGAAGCATCCGACCGTGGGATGCACGTTCGTCAGGCACCTGTCCGGGTTCGACATGATACGAAGCGGGATCATGTACCACCACGAGAAAGTGGACGGAGGCGGATACCCGAAGGGGAAAAAGGGGGAGGAAATCCCGCTGATAGCGCGGATCATCGCCGTTGCCGACGCATTTGACGCCATGACTTCCGACAGGCCGTACAGGAAGGGATTCACCGAGGATTACGCCCTGACCGAGCTGCACGCCAACATCGGCAGCCAGTTTGACGGACGCGTCGTTGATGCCTTCATGAAGGCATACCGGAGCGGCAAAGTGGCCACGCGCAGGGGCAGACCCATCTCCATTCTCATGTCGAGAAAGATCGACACGGCACTGTAGATTGGAGAAGAAGCCGGGGACCGGCAGCCGGAAGAGCCCTTGCGGAGGGAAAACATTGACAAAGGGGGGTGTTGAGCAATATTTTTTTTCCCAAAGGGAGCGGGTAGGGGAGGCTTCAGCCTCCCCTGTTATGCTTTCTCGACGGGCGGCTAAAGCCGCCCCTGCCCGACCGGGGAAAATTTATGGTGATGCAAGAGAATGCCGGAGAAGAGTAAAAAGAAGGAAGGGGAGGGCGAGGATATCGAGGTTTCGATCATCATTCCCTGCTACAATGAAATAGGATCGCTTCCGGGCCTGCTGGAAGGACTGGACGCGGCTGTGGCGAAGCTGAAGGGGCTCGACAAAAAGGCCGAGGTTGTCATCGTGGATGACGGGAGCATGGACGGCTCTTTTTCATACCTCAAGCAGCAGGCCGGCGAAAGGGATTATCTTCTGGTCGTTGGATTGAGAAAAAACTTCGGCCAGACCGCTGCCATGAGCGCCGGCATCGATCACGGCTCCGGCCGGATCCTTGTGTTCATGGACGCGGACATGCAGAACGACCCGGACGACATACCCCTTCTGCTGCAGTATATAGACGAAGGTTATGATGTCGTGAGCGGATGGCGCAAGAACAGGAAGGACAAGCTGCTGACGAGGAGGCTGCCGTCCGTTGCGGCCAACTGGATTATAGGAAGGATCGGCGGCATGAGGCTTCATGATTACGGCTGCACGCTGAAGGCCTACAAGAGGGAAGTCCTGGCTCCGGTCAAGCTCTACGGCGAGATGCATCGCTTTCTTCCCCTCCATGCCTCCTGGATCGGCGCCAGGATCAAGGAAGTGGCCGTCAGGCATCATCCGAGAAAACACGGCGTGAGCAAGTACGGCTTGACGAGAACATTTAAAGTTCTCCTCGACCTTTTGACCGTCAAGTTCCTGGGCTCTTACTCCACGAAGCCGATTTACCTGTTTGGAGGTATCGGCATGTTTCTCTGCTTCATCGGCCTGCTGGTTGCCGGCTGTGCGCTGTGGCAGAAATTCATGTACGGCGTATGGGCCCATCGCAACCCCCTCGTCCTGCTGGCGGTGTTCGTATTTCTAGTTGGGGCGCAGCTCCTGATGATGGGCCTCCTGGGCGAGATGATCGTCAGGACATATCATGAATCGCAGGAAAAACCCACCTATCATATCAGGGAAATAGTAAAGGAGAGAAGCCGGGAGCCGGAAGCCGGGAGCCGGAAAAAGGAATAACAATCTGCCGGCTCCCGGCTTCACGATTCTGCGCCGAAGGCGCAGGCTTATACCGACGGCAGCGGTCATGTGTGGAATTACCGGCATTGCGCGCCCGACGGGCGACAGGGTGGACCCGGACGTCCTTCACGGGATGATGGATGCCGTCAGGCATCGCGGTCCGGACGATGAGGGCACGGTGCTGCTCGGCAGCATGGCGCTCGGTTTCAGAAGGCTGTCCATCATTGACCTCGTGTCCGGGCACCAGCCCATGGCCAGCGAGGACCGCAGTGTCTGGGTCATCCTCAACGGTGAAATCTACAACTTCGCCGAGCTGCGCCTGCAACTGGAAGCATCGGGGCATGTTTTTGCCACGAAGAGCGATACCGAGTGCATCGTGCACGGGTACGAGCAATGGGGCGAGGCGGTTGCCGGCAGGCTCAGCGGGATGTTCGCCCTGGCGGTTCTCGACGTGAAGGCAAATCGCATCTTTTGCGCCCGTGACAGGATGGGCAAGAAACCTTTCTACTATGCACGCCTGATCGATGGGGGATTCGCCTTTGCCTCCGAGCTCAAGGGGCTCCTCCGGTGCCCGGGGTGGAACAAGACCATGAGCCGCGGCTCCCTTGCAAAGTATCTTTGCTTTGAGTTCGTTCCGGATCCCTTCACGATTTTCGAGGGAGCGGCCAAGCTGCCTCCGGGACACACGCTCTCATACTCCTGCGACTCCGGAAAATTAAGGGTAGAAAGATATTTCGACATCACCTTTGACAGGGCCGGGTGCGGCGGGAGAAAGAGACCGGAGGAGGACGTGCGGGAGGAGTTTCTTTCGACGATCGATGCCGCCGTGAAAAAAAGGCTCGTTGCGGATGTTCCCCTCGGGATTTTCCTGTCCGGGGGAATCGACTCGAGCGTTATTACATGCATGATGGCAAGACATGTGGACCCCTCGAAAATCAGGACGTTCACCATAGGTTTCAAAGACCCTTCCTTCGATGAATCACGGCATGCCCGCGCCGTGGCCGGGTTTTTCGGAACAGACCATCACGAGGACATCCTCGAGCCCGAAAGCCTGGTCGAGCTTCTTCCGGATGTGGCGGAGATCATCGACGAGCCGCTTGGGGACGCATCGATCATTCCAACCTATCTTCTCAGCAGGTTTTCGAGAAAATATGTAACCGTGACGCTCGGTGGGGACGGGGGAGACGAGCTTTTTGCCGGGTACCCGACATTTTTCGCCGACCGGGCGGCCAGAGCAGCCGACATGCTGCCGCCCGGAGCCGCTCGCGCGCTGGCGGCCCTTTCTCAAGCGCGTCCCACGTCTCTTGCGAACATCAGCCCTGATTTTATCGTAAAACAGTTTTCGCGGGGCCTGTCCTACAGGGGCGAGCATCGGCACCAGGCCTGGCTGGGCTCTTTCCTTCCCCATGAAGCAGATGAGCTTCTGGGTGAGCGCTTGAACCCCTACGGCATCATCAGCGAAACCATGGAAGAGCCGTCCCTTGCCCTTGCCTCGGCCCAGGACAGGCTGCTTTATTTTTACTGCAAGTTTTATCTGGCCGGCGATATTCTCGTCAAGACGGATCGTGCGAGCATGGCCGTTTCCCTGGAATGCAGGGCGCCGTTTCTTGACGCCGACGTGGTTCGGTTTGCGAGCGCTCTCGATCCGGGGCTCAGGCTGAGGGGGATAACGTCGAAGTACATCGTTAAAAAATCCATGGAGGGTATGCTGCCTTTCTCCATCCTCCGGCGGCCTAAAAAGGGATTCGGCATTCCCGTGGGAAAGTGGCTCAAGGGGCCGCTGAAGCCCTGGCTCCTCGAGGAGCTATCCTTTGAAAAGATCGAAAAAGAAGGGATTTTTAATCCCACCGTTGTCACGCGAATCGTGAACCAGCACCTGTCGGGAAAATTCGACAGGAGAAAGCAGCTCTGGACCCTTCTCGTTTTCGAGAAATGGCTCGCAAAACACGGTCAGCAATAGAGCACGGCCGGCGGGAACGGTTGAATAAAAAAACCGGAATAATTTCACTATTCATCCATGATGACCTGTTCAAAGCTTTTAAAAGTTTATATAATATTGCCACAGTCGTATGAGCCGCAATTGGGAAAAGATACAGATCAACGACAGAATCGGGGAAAAGTACCTGGTCAAACGCCGGCTCGTTCCCGGTGGCGGGGGGCCTGTATATGCCGGAATCGATCTTAAAACAAAGAAGGTCGTCCAGGTAAGATTTTTTTCCGATGACGAGATTCTCGACGACATATCCCTGCGCTACCGGGTGGAGGAAACGGAAAAGGTGCAGGAGATGTGCGGGGATGTCGTCACCATTCCCGTCGACTACGGGTTTTTCAAGGAAGTTCCCTACATCGTTCACAAGTTCGGAGATATCAAGACCCTGCACCAGGTGCTGATGGCCGGAAAAATGATGGGCGGGAATGCCGCCAGGCCGCTCATAGGCACGCTTCTGACCATGCTGGGCGAAATCCACAATGGAGGGGTCGTGCATCTCGGTCTGAGCCCTCTTTCCATATACCAGAGACAGAGCAGCAATAATCTCATTGCTCCCGGGGTCCTGGATTTCGGTCTCGTCCCCTTCAGGGGGCATTCCTACTTTTCTTATCCGGGCTCCGTGGACAACATTTTCAACACCATCTCTTCCTACGCTTCACCCGAGCAGGCATCTTACGACGAAATCGTGGACCATCGCGCGGATCTTTTTTCCGTGGGCGTGCTGGTCTACCGCCTGGTTCTCGGGGAGACCCCTTTCAAGGGAAGCAGCACCGAGGAAATCCTCGGCAAGGTTGTTTCCGAGACGCCGTCGAGCCTTTTTGATGATTCGGACAGGATGTCAAAGGGCATAAGGGATTTCCTGTTCAGGGCCCTGCAGAAAGAGCCCAGGGACCGTTTCCAGAGCGCTTCCGAGATGCTGGAGTCTTTCCTCGATTCCTTCGGCGAGGAAGACGGGAAGCAGGTCGAAGGGGCATCGAGCGATGTCGTGGAGTATGATGAGGACCTGCCTACCGGCCGCATCGATGTTGCCCCTGTCGTCATGTCGACGGTCAGGCCGATCGAGCCGCAGGAGCCTGCCGAAAGACCGGCCGAGGCAGGGCCCCCGGCAGCGCCAAAGGGGGCCTATGGCCATGTGAAGCTTTCCTCCAAGTCCATCCGCTCTGCACTGTACAAGGCCAATCCCATGCAGGAAGAGGTGTTGCCGGCCGGAAAAAAGGAGGCCAGGGCTGCTTCGGGGAAGGACGTGAAAATGCAGCCTCGGGCGCCTTCGGCTGAAAAGGGCGCGCCCGGGCCCGCAGCGCCGAAGCGCGCGGAGCAGGCCCCGCCGGAAGCTGAAAGGGTGGAAGCGGCGCCGCGAAAACAGGCGCCGCAACAGCCGCCTCCGCCGCCGGCATCGTCAAAACCCCGGCCACGGGAGCCCGTTGCCGTCGAGGCCCCTCCCGAACAGGTCATGCCCATCGAATCAGCCCGGGAGAAAGCCGTACCTCCCGATCCATCGAGGCAGCGGGCGGCACCCGTCCAGGCGGCCGAGGCGCAGGCCCTTCCCGCTGCTCCGCCGGCTCCCGACGATGCCGCCCTTGCGGAGGCCGTCGACAGGGGGATGCAGCGATCCAAGCAGTATGAGCGGGAGGAAACCGGGCAGCCCGCTGTCTCGGGCGACAGGGGGGCTGACCTTCTGGCGGGGCTTGATGATTTCGATGTCGAAGTGCAAGAGCCGCCCCCGCCCCGGCCGCCCCCGCCGGCGCCCGGCGGTGCGAGCCCGGATGCCGCGGCCGGGAAGGAAAAATCGACGGGTGGCAGAGAGATGGAAATGGAGTACCATGGTGAGATGGAGGAGCTTGATCTTGGAATGGAGCTCATGAATGCCAAGAGCCCGAAGAAAGGGCAGAAACCGAGGGAAAAGCCCAGGATCAATCCCAAGGTGAAGAAGCTGCTTCGTGAAAAAGAGAAGGTCAATCTCCCGCCTTCCATAGCATTCGAGAGAGAGGATGCCGCCGAGGAGCCGAAGTCCCTGAAAGACCGTCTGAAGGGGTTCATGAAAAAGAAAAAATAGTCATTAGAAGCCATCTCATAAATAGAGCCTGTCCCGAAAGTACCCAATTTCAGGAATCATCATAGCCCTGTCCTTCGACAAAATTGCGTCCGCCCCGGGGAAACAGGCATTTTTCTGATACGGGCCGCATCGGGCTTGACTTTGATCAGCATATATTGAACTTTCAGCCCCATGATACAAATGATATTCAAGTTTGTTCTCAGCATCGTCCGAGCTGCATTGAGGGATCGCTCGGATATTGTTATCGAGAACGCAGCCCTGCGTCAGCAACTGGCGGTGCTCAAGGACAAACACCCTCGCCCGAGGCTCCGTCCAGCTGACCGCGTTTTCTGGGCCGCGCTGCGCTTGGCATGGTCACGGTGGGCAAATGCCCTCATCGTCGTGAAGCCGGATACAGTGGCCCGCCGGCACCGCATGGTCTTTCGGCTTTTTTGGCGCTGGAAGTCTCGCAGCCGAAGAATCGGCCGTCCGAAAGTACCTGCAGAAGTCCGAAAGCTCATTCTCACGATGGCTTTGGAGAACGGCTGGGGCGCACCGAGGATTCACGCCGAGCTCCTCAAGCTGGGTTTTGACCTGGGCGAGCGCACGGTCAGCCGGTACATGCCGAAAAGGCCGACGGACCCCGACACGCTCCAACGCTGGATTACATTTCTTCGAAACCATAAGGAATGCATGGCCGGCATGGACTTCTTCACAGTCCCCACGTCAACGTTCAATCTTCTCTATGTCTTCTTCGTCATCCACCATGGACGGCGATATATCCTCCACTTCGCGGTCACTGCCGAACCGTACGCACTGTGGATCGTGCAGCAGCTCAGAGAAGCCTTCCCGGAGGACAGTGCGCCACGGTACGTGATCCTCGACCGCGACGGAAAGTACGGGGAGGCCGTGCCGGCTGCATTGAAAAACATGGGTGTGAAAATTGTAAGGATAATCTATCGGTCACCCTGGCAGAATCCTATCGCGGAAAGGTTTGTGGGGTCCGTGCGCCGGGAGCTTCTGAACCATGTCGTCGTCCTCGGTGAGGACCCGTGATGCTTGAATTGGCGTTGATTCCCCATCTTTCCCCATCATTTTTCAACCGACCGAGTTTTGCCGAGGGACACCTGCTTTTCCGCGTTTTTAATGGCGGAGAGCAGCATGCTGATGATGAATTTCTGCTCCTCGTCCCTTTTTTCCTTTATTTTCTGGTAATCGATGAATATCTGGTCTTTGATGTCCATTTTACCCCTTTGTTCTGATAGCCAAAAAGAGGAACAAAAACAAAATTTTAATCAAGAATATTACATATGTCAATGCGGCTGATAAATGCGGGTAAGCGTGAAGCACGTGCGGCTTGACAAATGGGACGAGGTGAAACTAATCTGAATACCCAAGCATGTAATGAACGGCGGAAGAAGAAAGGGAGAATCATGACAAAGTATGATTTCAGGCTTACCGGTTTATTCATTGTACTGTTCATTGCCGTGCGGGGCTTCGGCTGCGGCGACACGTCCACTGAAGGGGATGGGGAGGTGGACGGGGACGGGGACGCGGATGCGGGGGATGTTGCTGGTGATGAAGCGATGGCGGACCCGGACCCGGAGGTGGAGCCGGACACGGCCGGCGACCCCGGGTCGGACACGGCCGCGGATCCTGACGGCGTTGGCGACGCGGACGCTGCAGGAGACACGGGAGAAGACGCCGTGGAGCAGCCCGTGG
>JBDRLK010000010.1:0-3043 GCA_043813155.1 Pseudomonadota bacterium
AAGGCAGCCTGCAGGAGGAAATCAACCGCCGTGTTCAATCCCGGGAAGCCGGGCTTCTGACACAGCTCTCCGATCTGAGCGCATCGATTCAGCATCTCATCATTCATGCGGCGATTCCGGAGGACCTGCAAGCGGCCATCATGGGGCAGGCCCGCAGGCTGGAGGATGAGGAGGGCAGGGATGTCAGGATGGCGGTGCGCAGCAGCGCGACGGGCCCCAACAGGTCAAGAATCACGATCCCGGGCCAGTACAGCTCCGAGCTGAACGTGGGCAGCGATGGCCTGCTCGATGCCTACAAACGGGTTGTGGCGAGCAAGTTCGAGGTTGCCGCCATGACGCATCGCCGCTGCCGCGGCTGCAGCGACGAGGATATCGACATGTGCGTGGGCTGCATAAAAATGATCGACGCTGTCTCCGGGGGGGTGGCCTATTCCATGAACCCCGTGGAAAGCGGGGAAAACGCCGTTGTCATCCACTCGGCCTGGGGGCTTCCGAAGTCCGTGGTGGAAGGGAGCGCGGACAGCGACCTTTTCCGGGTTTCCAGGGAGGACCCGAGGTCGATCCTGGAGCAGAACATAGCGGTCAAGGAGCACAAGTTCGTTTGCCGCAGCGGGGGGGGCGTCCGTCTCGTGGAAACAAAAAATAGAGAAAAAAACAAGCCGTCCCTGAAAAAGCGGCTCGTGAGCAAGCTCGCGCACCTGGCGCTCGAGCTGGAGCGCTACTTCGGGAGCCCCCAGGACATTGAATGGGCCGTGGACGCCGGGGGAGACATCGTGGTCCTGCAGTGCCGCCCCCTGAAGCTGGCGCAGGCGGACGGCAACCGCGAGCTGGGAGCCATGGAGGCGGAAATGTCCGACACCATGATCCTCAGGGGAGGCGTGTCGGCCAGCCCGGGCGCGGCAGCCGGCCCGGTGTTCATCGTGAGAAAAGAATCGGACGCGCTCGATTTTCCGGACGGGTCCGTGCTGGTCTCGGCCCAGCCGCTGCAGTGGCTGGCCACTTTGCTCAACCGGACGGCAGCCCTGGTCATGGAGCAGGGCAGCATTGCCGGGCACCTGGCCAGCGTGGCCAGGGACATGCGGCTTCCGGCCCTCTTCAGCGTGGAGGGGGCCACGAGCAGGCTGAGCAACGGCCAACTGGTCACGGTCGACGCGTCGAACCGGAGAGTGTACGAGGGACATGTACAGTCCATCCTTGCACGGCGCTCGACCGCATCGGCGAGCGTGCAGGAGAGCCCGGCTCTCGAAGCGCTCAAGGAGGCCGGCCGCAGCATCGTCCCCCTGAACCTGATCGATCCCGATTCCAGGGATTTCAGGCCGGAAGACTGCCGGACCCTGCATGACATCATGCGTTTCTGCCATGAAAAGGCAGTGTTCGAGATGTTCAGCTTCGGCAAGGACCACAGGTTTCCCGAGCGTTCCAGCAAGCAGCTGCATTATAACGTTCCCATGCGGTGGTGGGTGCTGAACCTGGACGACGGCTTCAAGGGGGACGTGGAAGGCAAGTACGTGAGGCTCGAGGACATCGTGTCCATTCCCATGCTGGCGCTGTGGGACGGCATCACGGCCGTGCCCTGGGAGGGGCCGCCGCCGGTCGACGGCAGGGGACTGATGTCCGTCATGTTCCATGCTACCGCGAACAGCGCGATCATGCCGGGCATCGGCTCGAAGCTCAATGAGCGCAACTACTTCATGATATCGAAACATTACTGCAGCCTGAACTGCAGGCTGGGTTTTCACTTCTCCACCGTGGAAGCCCTGGTGGGGGACAACCCGGACGAAAATTACGTCACGTTCCAGTTCAAGGGCGGGGCCGCGGATTTCAAGAGGAGGATCGAGAGGCTCAACCTCGTCAGGGACATTATCGAGGACCATGGCTTCAGGGCGGACCTGCGCGAGGACCATCTCATCGCCCGGATGGAGGGCCGGGACCGGGAAACCATGAAAAAGGGTCTCAAGATCCTGGGTTACCTGACCATTCACACGAGGCAGCTGGACATGGTCATGAAAAATCCTTCCATGGTCAGCTATTACAGGTCGAAAATGAAAAAGGAAATCAATGAAATGATTGCATGAAAGATATTTTTTAATACTATAAAAGCCGCCGTAAAAGAAAACCCGTGCATGGTTAAAACAGTCCCCTGTGGGGCAGGGGCGCCTTCAGGCGCCCGCAGCGCAGCACGCGAGCGCGGCTCCCCCGGCTTCGCTCGGGACAAGCCTGGCGCGCCATGGTGCTGCGCGCCCTCGGCGCGCCATAAGGAGGACGGGAGGCTATAGCCTCCCCTACCCCTGATTGGAACCATGTCGAAAAAACGGAAGAAGAGCTCCTGAGAGCAGGGAGGCAACATTGCTGAAAGACAAAGTGAAGATCCTGTGGGTATGGCTTGTCTGCATAACGGTCATCATCCTCTGCCACCCGCTGCTGGCCGATGTTGCGCAGGCTGAGGCCGCCGCGCCCGCGGCGGACGGCGGCACGTGGTGGCTCTGGCCGCTTATCCTGTTCTTTTTCTGTCTTGTGCTGGGAGTTTTCGCCGTCCTGGCCGGGGTCGGGGGAGGCGTGCTCTATGTTCCTTTGGTCAGCGGCCTCTTTCCTTTTCACCTCGACTTCGTAAGGGGGGCGGGCCTGATGGTCGCCCTGGCGGGGGCGCTGGCCGCCGGTCCGGGCCTGCTGAGGCGGAACCTTGCCAACCTCAGGCTGGTCCTGCCGCTTGCCCTTATCGCGTCCAGCTTCTCGATCGTCGGCGCTTTCATCGGCCTGGCCCTTCCCACGAACGTGGTCCAGATCTGCCTGGGCGTCACGATCATATTCATCGTCGCGCTCATCGCCTTGTCCAGGAACGTGGAGAGGCCGGTCGTGGATAAACAGGACCTGGTCGGGAGGGCGCTGGGAATGTCGGGCTGCTGTTTCGAAATGTCCACGAACGAGGATATCGCGTGGAAAACGCACCGGACGGGGCCAGCGCTCATCCTGTTCTGCTTTGTCGGTCTTGTGGCGGGAATGTTCGGGCTGGGAGCCGGATGGGCCAACGTGCCGGTTCTCAACC
>JBDRLK010000011.1:0-13879 GCA_043813155.1 Pseudomonadota bacterium
CTGCTTGAGGGTGCGTGGATTTTCAGATATATAAGGAGAACAGGACATCGAAATTCGCAGGAGGAGCATGATGAAAAAAACCTTGGGTGCATTGTTTGCGTGGGGTCTTTTCTTCGCACCCCTGGAAGCGGCGGCCCAGGAGGCAGAACAGGAGAACACGGCCGAGGCCTGCAGGGACCAAAAGGATAACGACGGTGACGGCAAGATCGACTGCCTGGACTCGAACTGCGGGTATCTTGCTTTCTGCAAGATAAAGCTCGAGAGCATGAAGGGGGACGAGAACACGGAGGAGACCTGCTCCGACTCGTTCGACAATGACGAGGACGGGTTCACGGACTGCTATGACCAGGATTGCCTGTACCTCCACCAGTGCATGGAGCAGACCAAGGCCGCGCCGGCTCCGCCGCCGGCGCCCGAGAACACGCTCGAGGCGTGCAGGGACGGCAGGGACAATGACGGCGACGCCAGGGTGGACTGCGCCGACAGCGAGTGCGCCATATACACCATCTGCATCGCGCCGGTTCCCATTCTCCAGGAGTGCACGGCAACGGGCGAATGCGGGATCGGCTATTCCTGCATGAACCGCCGGTGCGTGAAAACCGCGCCCGTGTCCAATCGCGTGGCGTCAGGCAGGGGCCATTTCATCTCAGGGCTCGTTATCTCGATTTCCGGGCTGGTGCTTCTGGCTGCGGCCGTTGGCGTTGGCTACACGTGGGAGGCAGAGGAGCTTCCCCCCGGTGTCGAGAGGGAAGGCTACCCTGATGATATGATCAAGACCGTTGCCCCAATCGGCGGCGTGGGTGGGATTCTCACGCTCGTTGGCAACGGCGTGGCGCTCGGGGGCCTGCTGAGGGTGAGCTGGTCGGCCGGCAATGTAAGGGCCCCGCGGCCGCTGGCCTCGCTCATTATCGGCTGGATCCTGTGGGGCCTCACGGTGGGGTCGGCCGTTGTCATGGGCGGCCTGGAAAGCCGGTACGATATGATCGACGGTCCCTTTTTCATTCCCCTTCTTGCCTGCGGCGCGGCAACCATGTTCGTCGTCGCCATCGGCTATGCCGCGGGCTGGGGCAATGTGAAGGAGGCCCTGGACAAGGAGAAGGCCGAGGAGGAGAAGAAGAAAGAGAATGAAGCGAGCGTGACACTCATGCCCAATATCACGCCCGTGCGCGGCGGCGCCATGGCCGGCCTGACCATTACGTTCTGATCGGTTGGAACTCGCCTTACATAAACCCCCGGGCAGGGGAGCCTTTAGGCTTCCGTGAAAAATGCTTGAAATGGGCGGCTGAAGCCGCCCCTACCCGACGGGGGGAAATATTATCAACTGAAGTTACCGAACCACCGAGCACCCGCATCCTTCATCGGGATCGTCAGGGTCGGGGTCCGCGGCAGGGTCCTGCGCCGGGTCGCCGGCTGCATCAGGATGCGCGTCGGGCGCCGCGTCAGTTGAAGCATCCGCTTCATCGACCGCGTCCGCGGCTTCCGCCGTCGAATCGGGCGCAGCTTCCGGCTCGGGTTCCGGGGCAGGCTCGGTCCCCGGTTCTGTTTCCGGCTCCTCCCCGGGTTCCTCCATGGGCTCTAGCGTTGTTTCCGGTCCCGGCTCCATTGGCGGCGGCTCATGGGCGGAGAGGTACAGCGCGTGGAGGCTTTCCCACAGGTCGTTGGGCGGATACATCTCAGTCAAGTAGTTCCACCAGAATCCGCCGCCCATGGAAAAGTCATAGCCCAGGCCCGCCGCGTAGAACTGCTCCATAAGGGCCGTGCGCACCGCCGTCCCGGGATTCTCCGTGCTCCGCCACCAGTAGGCGAGCCAGCCGCCGTCGATCCAGTAGTCGAGCTCGCCGATCACGATGGTCTGCGAGGGGAACCTCTCGTGCAGCTTTGTCATGATCTCGTCATAGGATGCCCCCATGGGGCACTGGGTCACGTAGGTGGAAAGCGCGATGACGTCGATGTTCGAGGCGAGGTCCGCGCCGATGTTGTCGCGCGCGTAATTAAAGAGCGAGCAGTCAGGCCCGTCGCCCGCGCCATACTGCCAGAACAGCGTGAGCATGGTCAGGTCGGAGGCATCGGCTGTTTTCACGTATTCGGCGGCATAGGAGACTTTTTCCATGACGCCCGAGCCAAGCCACGCGCCCCCCACTTCGTTCCCCACCTCCCACACCTCGATGCCCGGGAACCGGTCCACGTACTCGCGCACCCGTTCCTGGAACTGGGCCAGGCTGTACTCGTCCATGTAAAAGCTGTCCAGGATTTCGCCCACAACGTGAAGCCCCCTGTCATGGGCCGCGGCCACAATGTCGTCGTAGCCCGAGGCAGGCTGCCATTCATCGAAAACAATGCGCGCGTAACCCTCGGTCGTGGAGCCGTCCACCAGGCTGGATATGGAATCCATGACGCCCGCGTGCCCGTCCCTGCGATCCACGGTCACGCCCCACCACAGCGCTTCGCCGGCCGCGACCCTCTGCCGGCCTTTCTGCAGTCCGTATTCCAGCAGCATGATTTCCTGGGCGGTTAGGATTCTATCCAGGGCAAGCTGCCCGAGCCTGCCTTTCTCCGAATCTTCACCTGCCGCTTCGGCGCTCTCGAGCAGGCTCGAGGCTTCGTCATAGGCCTCCAGGAAGGCCGCCGACCGGATGTAGCCGGGACGCGCGTCGAGAGCATTGCCAAGTTTCCTCCAGTAGTCGAGCGCGAGCTGAAGATTGAAAATGATGGTTGCCGAGTCGCTGAACCCGCCACCCTCGTTGTCCATGAAGAAGGTGGAATACCCCGTGTTTTCCGTCATCCAGATAATGCTCAGCCCCACGCCCGATCCCGTGAAATCAAAGGCGGGATTGCCCCCGCTGTTGACCATAGGCCAACCCGAGATGATCGTGTAGTCGGACAGGTTTACGATCATGTCGCTGTCGCTGCCCAATCCGAGCTCGCTGCAGTTTACAATGTCCATGAACTGCGCGAAGCTCAGGCTTCCGCCGTCAGCATCGTAAGCCTTCATGGTGATGGTCGCGCCATGGGACAGGTCAGGGCGCAGAAGCGGCAGGATGAAACAAAGGCCGAGGAGAAGATAGCGGAACCGGCAGTGCATGATCTCTTACCAGCATAATACCGCGGTTATGGGAAAAGCAAGGGCGGATGGATTGCGGGTCAATCTTCAGCGCCCGCCGCTTTGTCGAGAATGGGCAGGGCGGCCGGCTCGCTTTCTTCACGCATGGAAACCAGGCGGCTGCAGCGCGAAAGCCATTGATCGAAAAGAGCTCCGGGCTTGTTGGGGGCAAACAGCATGGAGGGGATAAAGCCCATGGTTTCATGGGTGCACGCGGCGCACGCCTCGCACCTGTTCACGAAGCGGCGGATACGCAGAGCCTCTTTCCCGTTCCATATGGCCTGAAAATTCATATCATGGCTCTTCAGGTTTCCCATGCTCCCGCAGGCCGGGTCGGCGGCCAGGACCTCGCATGCATTGACGTCACCGCGGTGATTGATGACCGCCCCGTGCGTGCCCGCGTGGCAGTGAAACCCCCTTTTCCCCGACAGCATGGTGCGGTGAATAGTGTCGGACACGGCTTTCATGAAAGCGGCGTGGGGGCTGATGATCTTCAGAAGGGAGCGGCGCGAGCCGAGTGACATCACCTCCTGCTGCGCTTCCAGGTAACGGACCGGGTCGACGCGCTTGATGGCGTTGCCCGCCCTGGGCGACTGCCTGACGAGCATGACGCTGATCTCGTCCGGCCCGAGCTTTGCAGCCGCCCACTTGAGAAACTCGGTCACCGAATCCTGGTTCAGCGTGCTCACGACGGTTGTAAGCGCCAGGATGAGGTTTGGGTAATGGCGCGCCAGCTGCTTGAGCTCTTTCCACGATCGCAGCGCCCGGTCGAATGAGCCGCGTCCGCGGATCCGGTCGTGCACGTCCTCGAACCCGTCAATGGAAAAGGAAAGGCAGAAGAGCTTGTTGGGGTCCGATACGCAGATCTTTTCCGTCTGGTGAAGGATCGAGCTCGTAAGCTGCCCGTTCGTGGACGTTCCGGACACGAGACAGCCGTTACCCCGCTGCATGAGCGTAACGATGTCGGCAAGATCGCTTCTCATGAACGGCTCTCCGCCGCAGAAAATCCCGATGAGAAAATCGTCGAGGCCGGCCGACAGCTTTTCGTACTGGTCCAGCGTCAGCTCCCCGGCGGCGTTTTCAGGCTCCTTCTCCCGGTGATAAAAACAATGCTTGCATTCGAGCGTACAGCGACTCGTAACGAGGAACGAAATGGCAAGAGGCGTATCAAACCCGCTTTCGTGGCGTCGCTTGTAGGTTTCGAAAAATCTCAGTGACTTTAGAAGCATGGCTCGCGTTCTCCTCACCTTTCCTATAAAGCAATTTCCATACCCACGGAGGCCGGGCATGAAGAAATAACATGCAGACGGCGCAAGTAATTCCCTCTTCCTCGAAAAAATATAGTTTTATGCCCGTGACAGGGTTGCGGGCATAAACAGGGAAAGCGCATTCTTTTTGTATGCGGCCGTATGAGCCGTGACACAGTGGGGTGACATTTATGTCGTGGATTGAAAACCCCCTGTGAAATTATTTTCATGGCTCAAAAAAAACATGAAAGAACAGTTGAATATGAAGCCGCAAAAGCGCGTCTAATACCGGTTGAAAAGCCATTCGGTGTGCCGCCCGCATTCGTCGGGAGTTCAAACCGGCGCGGGCAGGGGCGACTTCAGTCGCCCCTCATCTTGCATTGCACCGAAAGACCGGTTAATCTCTTTCACCATGGAAAGAATTATTTTCTTCATTCCTGCGGTGCTGCCTTTGTTAACCCTTTCCATCACATTGCCCGCGAATGCCTCCGGAGACCATCCGTCGTTCGGCGTGACCGCAGCGGCCCTGCCGGACATCAGGGACAGGATAACGTCCGACTCAACGGCCCAGGGGTGGATGAACAGCGTAAGGAGCACGGCCGAAGGGTATTTCGAGGACACTTTTTCGCAATGCTCGGACGTGGGAAGTGAGTACCTGATCTCGCACCGCGCCATGACGCTGGCCTTTGTCTGGCAGGTGGACGGCACGGAAGGGTACGCGCAAAAGGCGGCCGAGTATCTTCAATGCGCCATGGTCGACCCGGCCGACCGCGATGAGTTCGGGTGGCACTGGGGGGGCACGCTCCTTCGCTACGGGTTTGCCTACGACTGGGTGGAGCCTGGCCTGAGCGGGGCGCAGGACACGCAGATCAGGGGGAAGCTGCTCGACGCTCTGACCACGACGCTGGATATTTTCGAGCGCCCGCCCACGACCGGCTCGGTCCCGATCAAGTACTACATCAACGTGAGGCTGAGGATCGGCGGCGGTCTTGGCGTCCTGGCCATGGCGCTGCGCGATCACGGCGACGCGGCCGCGTGTCTCGACTATGTTGTGGAAGATTTCTTCGGCGAGCATCCCGGGGAAGGCACCGTGCCCTATTACATCAACATCGTCGTCACGCCGGACGGCACCTACAACGAGGGCGACAGCTACCAGGATGACAGCTTCGGCGCGTTTCTGCCGTTTCTTCTGGCCTACGAGGATCTTGCGGGAATAAATCTCATCGGTGATTACGGGACGCCGGGCGAAGGTATTTGGAGCGATTCGAGGATCAGGGAAATGTACTACGGCAACCTGTGCAGGATGACGCCGGAGAGGCTCCGGCCCACGACCGACACGGGCTGGCGCGCTGCTGTCAACGATCACGAGCTCGTCATACCCCTGTTCGACGCGCCGCGAAGCTCCGAGCTCCAGTGGCTGTGGGATGAAGAGGTGAGATCTTCGCGCGAAAAGGTCTACTCCGTTATCTGGGGCGGCTCGCCTGCTTCGATCACAGGGACCGAGCCTTCCTGGACCTCCTGCCGAAACTCCGACTACGCCGTGCTGCGAAGCGGCTGGGATGAGGATGATATCTTCGTTCTCGTCGAGTCCGAGCACGAGCCCGTTCGTTCCACGCACTGCAACCCGGACCAGACGAGCTTTCTCATGTTCGCCAGGGGCCAGTACCTTCTCATCAACCCGGGCGACGGCAGAAACTACGGCAGCCCGGCCGAGGGCCACACGTGGCTTCGTTACAACCCGGCGGCGCACAACCTTGTCGTCATCGACCACCGCGAGCAGCCGGATTACGACGCGGGGGAGGGCACGCCGGCGCGGCTCTACAGCAACACGGAGGTCCGGGACCCCGTGGACCAGCGCGCATGGTTCCTGTCCGACCTCCTCGATCTCGTGACCGTGAGGCTGACGTACGCCAATGTTCCCGACGTCACCCTGACGCGGACCGTGGCCATGGTGAAAAAGAGGTACGTGGTGGTGGGCGACGACCTGGCGGCCGGCAGCAGCCACGCTTACGAGGCGCTCCTTCATTACGGGGGCCCGGCCGGCGATGACGCGATCCCGGGGACGCTGACGGTGGACGGCGGCCACATCACCTGGCAGACCACGGGCATCGACGATACCGCGCTGCTTCTCGACGCGAAGTATTTTCCGGCGCCCGACGCGGTAACGGAGCATGACGACGGGTACACGAACTACGAGCCAGGGGAGACCTATTCCCACCGCTACACGCGCGCCGCGTACAGCGGCAGCGACAAGAGATTTCTAAATGTCATCGACGTGGCGGACACCGGGGCAGGGGAGAGCGTGGCGGTCTCGGCCGGGCTCACGGCCGTCTCGGGCACGGCGGTGGAGGTTGAGGGCGCGGATGGCAGGGACGTCTGGTTCTTTGCCGATGCGCCGGGCACGGCCGTGCAGGTTACGGGCGAGGGGATCGAGGCCGACACGTCGTTCGCCGTTCTGCAGCTGGGCGGCGGCGGAGCGATCGTTCAGCTGGCGGCCGTGGACTGCTCCAGCATATCGAAAGACACCGCCGTGCTCGTGGCCGCGGATCACGCCCTGTCCATCAGGCTCGAGCCTTTCGACGACATGGCCCGGGGCGAGGCCTGGGCCGACGTTGAGACCGCGGTCAACATCCATGTTCGCTTCACGCCCGAATCGGTCGATGTCGACGGATCGCCCGTGGATTTCGACTGGGACGGGGGCACGGGCGTCGTGACATTCACTCTGCCCTCAGGCGGGTCCGCGTTCACCGTCCTGTCCGAAACAGCGATGGAAGAGGTAAGCGAGGTTGTGGAAGATATCCTCGATGAAGGGGCCATGGAGGCGGTGGAGGGGGCCGAGCCCGCGGATATGGCCGAGCCTCCGCCCGACGGCTCGGTGGACGTCATCGGGGAGGCCGACGCTGCGCCCGACGCGGCGACAGACATGGAGAGCGAAGCACCGACCACCGAGGGCGGATGCTCCTGCAACGTGATTCCTTGACACGCTGCGCCGTTCCCTATATCATTTTATCCATTATTAACCTTTTAATGACGGAGGGTACCAAAATGTACAGACTGCTTGCCTTGGGGGCAATGTTGAGCTTCATGGCCACGGCACCCCCAGCCTTGGCGGAAATAGGAGCTGACTGCGAAACCGACTTGTGATGCGAGGGAATGGGAGTTTGCCTGGAAGGCAAATGCGTACAATGTAAAACCGACGATGATTGTGATGGAGTCCTGTCATGCCTCACTGATTCCCACAAGTGCACAGGATGCATGGACGACTCTGATTGTGGTGCAGGGTATACATGCGACGGCAGCACGTGCGAATTCGAATCGGGGTCAACCGGCAGGTGCAGGCCTTCGTACCTCGACAACGAGGAAGCGGATGTTCCGTTTCTTCTCCTGGCTTTCCTGACCGGCGGCCTGTACTTCGGCCTTCGAAGAAAGAAGCGCTGATTTTCCACTGTCCCGCACGATCATCAACCGGCCGCCACACCACCATCCCCCGGAAGCCATCTCATAAATACCCCGGGTAGGGGAGGCTTTCGCCTCCCGTGAATCCTGTCTCGTCGGGCGACTGAAGCCCCTACCCATGCTCGAGAGGTTCTACAGGCTTTGAAAGAAACCTGAACGCGGCCAGGGCGACGAGCGACGCTGCAATCAGGTTGACGGGCGCGGGCAGGCCGAGCGCCACGCCCACGTATCCCACCACGGCGCCGGCCGCGGCCACAACGGCGTAGGGGGCCTGGGTGTGGACGTGGTCCATGTGGTCCGAGCCGCTGAACATGGATGACATGATGGTCGTGTCGGAGATCGGGCTGCAGTGGTCCCCGAACACGGCGCCCGCGAACACGGCCCCGATCACCGGGAACATGAAGTGCATGAAATCCGCGCCACCCGCGCCGCCCCCTGCGTGGCGCACCAGGGGAACCACGATGGGCATGAGCACGGCCATTGTGCCGTAGGACGTTCCCGTGGAAAAGGACACGATGGAACCGGTAATGAACGTGATCAGGGGGAGCCAGGCCACGGGCAGGATGTCGCCTGTCAGCCCGACGATGAATTGCGCGGTGTGCACCTCCTTGATGGCCGAGCCGATGCCCCAGGCGAAGATCAGGATCAGGGTCCCGAGAAATATGGCCTGCATGCCCTCGATAAACCCGCGGAACAGCTTTTCCCACGAGGCGAGCCGCTGCGCGCCGTAAAGCAGCATGGTGATCAGGACCGAGCCGAACGATCCCATGACAAGGGCGTCCGAGCTGCTTCCCTTTGTCAGGGCTTCGGAGAAAGGGATGCCCGGCCACCCGCCGCTGTGGGCAAGCAGGAAAATGATCAGGAAGAGGAGCGAGGCCAGGGGAACGATGAAATTGACGAGCCGCTTGGGGCAGCCCTCGTCCGGCGCCAGGTCGTCGGACTTGAGCTTTATAAGGGGCCTGGCCCCGTCCCTTACAAGTTTCCCTGTTTTCCTGGCCCGCTGCTCGGCCCTGAGCATGGGGCCCATGTCTCTTTTTGACAGCACCACGTAGGTCAGGAGGATGAGGGCCACGATGTTGTAGAGGATGTGCGGTATCGAGCGCAAGTAAGCGGCGTAGGCTGAATAGACAATGTCCAGCGCTTTGAACTGGGCCTCGATCTGGCCGACCATGTAAGCGATCCACGAGGAGATCACGGCGATGCAGGCCACGGGAGCCGCGGTCGAGTCCACGATGTAGGAGAGCTTCTCCTTCGATATCCTGTATTTTTCCGTGATCGGCCCCATGCTCGTTCCCACCACGAGCGTGTTGACGTAATCCTCGAAAAAGATGATGAGCCCCGCGAGCTCGGTCGCCAGCAGGGCGCCGCGCGCGGTCCTGATCTTCGACGTTATCCACTCGACAACGGCCCCGATGCCTCCGCCCACGCGCATCACGCCCACGAGGCCTCCCATGACCAGGCTGGTCAGGACGATTTTCGCGCCCCAGGGATCGCCCAGGCCGTTGCACAGGAACATCACCGACCTGCCGAAACCGCTGACAGGGTTCCCGCCCGCGAGCATGGTCCCGGCCACCCAGGTGCCCACGAAAAGTGAAGGGATGACTTCCTTTGAAAGAATGCAAAGGCCGATGGCAACGAGCGGGGGAAGAAGAGACAGGATGCCGAAGCTGCGCTGGCCGTCGGCGCCTCCTTCGCCGCCCAGCGCGGGAAAGGCGGCGAGGATGGCGAGCACGCCAAGGCCGCAGGCCAGCACGGTCCATGTCCGATTGCTGAAGCGCATTGCGCAATTATAGGATTACCCACCCGATCTTTCAAGCCAAATGGCCCGAATGGCCCGGCCCCGCCCGACCCCGGAGAAGATTCCGCTTGCAAAATTCGCTTGCAAAATAGGGAAGGTGAAATTAGAATAGAAAAAACAGGAGGATTTTGATGGCAAGATTGATCAGGACACATGTTTGTTACACTGTTCTTGCGGCCGCAGCCCTTGTGATCTCATTCCATGCGGGCCAGGCGCGCGGCGAGGGCACGGCCGACCTGAATGAATACCACGGGCTTTTCGTGGACACCGCGCTGTACGTGGATATCGACAATGCGGACCAGGAGAAAATCTGCTGGACCGGGCACAACAGCGTGGAGGTCATCGCCCCCGGCGACACCTCCCTTGGCATCCTCGGGTCGGGAAGCTGCGTCAATGCAACGGGCGGTACCGGCATGTACGAGATCGTACTGCAGGACGACCAGCTGGAGTACACGGACAGCGGCGGCGCGATCACGGTCAACGACATCTACGCGTGGGACATTACCGTTCGAGACAGGACCTCGAGCGCCGCGATCAACGGCCGCCTCTTCTCGCCCATGTGGAGGTTCGGAACGCTGGGCTTTGATGAGATCTATGCAACGGACAGCAGTTTTTACGCGCGCGTTCCCGGGGGCCTCGAGGGCGAGGACGCCGTGGTCGAGCTCAGGCTCGCCGGCCTGTCCGGCTATGTTTTTCAGATCCTTGCCAACGGGACGGGCGTGGCCGGCGAGAACGCGGGACGGAGCGTGCCCCAGTCCTCGACCTGGGTCGTGCCCGATTTCGACATTTACCTCAACCCGCCGACAGAGTCGACCTACTCGACCACCGACCCGGAAATCACGGAGTTTAATTTTTCCGGCGGCATCGAGGACTGCGACCTGTTCGTTCCCGGCGAGTCCACGGTCACGTTTTCGTTCACGAGCAACGTGGAAGGGACCTATCATGTTGTCTGCGACCTTGACGGGGACGGAGATTTCTACGGGCCCGGCGACCTCCTGATCGTGCGCGCCGCGCGCGTCGGCCCGAACTCGGTTGAATGGGACGGCACGGACAATGACGGCAATCCTCTCGACCTTGGCGAATACCAGTGCAAGATCCACCTCAACGTGGGCGAGTTCCATTACGTGGGCGGCGACATCGAGACGAGCTACCCGGGCATGCGGATGTTCGAGGTCGATGAGTCCATGACCCGCCACCCGCTGCACATGCGCTGGGATGACACGCTGGTGCAGGCAAACGCGATCGACATGCCCAACGGAGACACGAGCCCGGCCCTGCCGCCCGACGGAGGGCTGGATTCCGGGAACCCCGGCGTGGGGGCAAGCCCGCACGGAGAGACCAACCCGGGCAATGCGCGGGCCTGGGGCGCTTTCGCCACGTCCGGGCCCCTGGGCAAGGGCAACGCGGCCTACCTGGACACCTACACCATGATCGACACGGCGGCGAGCGACGAGCTCACCATCACGGCGGTCGACGGGGACCTGGACTCGGACGAGGACGGGCTGTCGGACTACGTCGAGGAGTGCACGCTGGGCACGGACCCCGAGGACCCGGACTCGGACGGCGACAACATCGGCGATTACGAGGAAACGGACGGCGGCTCGCGCGTGGACACGGACGAGGACGGGGTTATCGACGCGCTGGACGAGGACAGCGACAATGACGGGCTGCTCGACATTGAAGAAGCCGGGGACGACAACATCGGAACGGACGCGCGAAACAGCGACGCCGACACGACGCCCGACTACCGCGATCTGGACAGCGACAATGACGGCGACCCGGACGGCACGGACTGCGAGCATCTCAACCCCGATGTTCACCACGACAAGGACGAGGAGTGCAACGGCAAGGACGATGACTGCGACGCGGACGTGGACGAGGACTTCGACGACACGGACGAGGACGGCAGCGCGGACTGCGTGGACGAGGACGACGACAATGACGGCGACCCCGACGACACGGACTGCGACCCCACGAACCCCGATGTTTACACCGGCGCCGAGGAAGTGTGCAACGGCATCGACGACGACTGCGACGACGAGATCGACGAGGGCTTCACGGACACGGACGAGGACGGCGAAGCGGACTGCGTGGACGAGGACGACGACGACGACGGCGACCCGGACTCGACCGACTGCGCGCCCCTGAACCCCGACAAGTATCACGGCGCGGATGAAAAGTGCAACGGCGAGGATGACGACTGCGACGGCGACATCGACGAGGACCTGACGGACACGGACGGCGACACGGTTCCCGACTGTTCGGACGACGATGACGATGATGACGGCGACCCGGATGAGACCGACTGCGAGCCCCTGGACCCCGACATCCACCACGGCGCGGATGAAGTGTGCAACGGCGAGGACGACAACTGCGACGGCGAGATCGACGAGGGTTTCATCGACACGGACGGCGACACGCTGCCGGACTGCGGCGACATCGACAGCGACGGTGACGGCCTCACCGACGAGGAAGAGGTCGAGGCGGGAACGGACCCCCACGACTCGGACAGCGATGATGACGGCGTGGCGGACGGCGACGAGCCGAACTGGAACGGCGACTCGGACGGCGACGGGCTGATCGACGCCATGGACCCGGACTCGGACAACGACGGCCTGCTCGACGGGACCGAGATGGGCGTGACCGAGCCGGACAAGGACACGGACGAGTCCGCGGGCAATTTCATTCCCGACGCCGACCCGGAGACCACCACGGACCCGACCGACAAGGACACGGACAACGGCGGCGTGGCCGACGGGACCGAGGACGCGAATCACAACGGCAGGGTGGATGAAAACGAGCGCGACCCCAACGATCGCACCGACGACATCATGCCCACGTCGCCCGGAGCCGGGTGCGGCTGCCGCGTCCTGCCCGGCGCCGACGCGCCCATGGAGGGCGGCGGGCTCGTCCTGCTGCTTGGCATGCTCGGCCTGGCATTGATGCGCCGCAGGCGCTGAAAGGCGCTTCATGACCCGGGCCGAACACAGCCTGGAAAAGATTGTGCTCATGCTTTCGCTGAACGCCGCTTCAATCGTTCTTATTGCGCTGCTGGCGGGCGCATGCGTGTGCAAGGACGGGAGTTTTCTTTACACCATAAGCGGCAAGCTGATTGACGGGGACGGACGGCCGCTGGCGGACATGAAGTTCGTCATCGTGCCCGAGAGGTTCGACACGTTTCATTCCGCGGGGAGAACCGATTTCGACAGGCTTTCCGAATGGTTCAATGTCCAGATAACGGATAAACGGGGCGCGTTCAAGTATGAGTACATGACCGGTCTTGCCTGGGGCGGGTGCAAACCCCTTGGCATGGGCATCAGGCAGCCGCAGACTCCCAGGATCGAGACCGTGAACATCTACTGCCTGACCGGGGAGGATTCATGGGCATTCAAGGTCCTGGATGTTCCCGACGCCGGCCATGTGCCGGAAAAAATTGAAATGGGAAGCATCAACCTTTAAGGAGCGGAACGTCTATGAAGTTTGCGATTTGGGTCTTCTTTTCCCTGCTGCTCGTTTCCTGTGCCATGGAATGGTCGGGCCCGGTGGATGCGTCGCAGGACATGCAGGATACGCAGGACACGCCGGCAGACAGTGACGCCGGCGATGCATCGCCCCCCGACGGTGAGCCTGACGGGGACGCGCCCGGGGAAGAGGACTGCGTGCCCCTGCCCGCAGGCGAACTATGCAATGGCGAGGATGACGACTGCGACGGGGGGGTTGACGAGGATTTTGACTGCGTCAAGGGTGAGGAGATGGACTGCACAACGGAGTGCGGGACCGATGGAACGATCGTGTGCACGGACGCATGCATGTTTCCGGAGCCGCTGGTGTGCACGCCCCCGGCCGAGACGTGCAACGGCCTGGACGATGACTGCGACGATGCATGCGACAACGGCTTCGGCTGCTGCGGGGGGGAGAGCGAATCAGCGGTGTGCGACGTATGCGGGCTCGAGACCAGGACGTGCACCGAGAGCTGCGCGTGGGGCGCCTGGAGCGAGTGCGTGGGCGGCGGGGAGTGTACGCCGGGGGACGAGGAGACAAACCCCTGCGATGTCTGCGGCCGCGAGACCAGGACATGCACCGGGACCTGCACGTGGGGCGCCTGGAGCGAGTGCGAGGGCCAGATCGAATCCTGCCGAAACGGGTCCGAGATCTGCGACGACCAGGCTTTCAGGGTCCCTTCCCCCTACGTGCCGCTCGTCATGATCTGCGTCAACGGCAACGGCGGCGTTATCTATGTTTCATCGAACACAGGCCCCGAGTGCGAGGACGGCGTTC
>JBDRLK010000012.1:0-4114 GCA_043813155.1 Pseudomonadota bacterium
ATCTCCGTCGACATGGAAAAAATCCTTATCGGAAGGGGCGCGCCCTGCGACGTGATGCTGCCCGATGCCCGCGTATCCTATCACCATGCGACCATCGAGACCGTAAAGGACCTGTACCATATTACGGATACGGGCAGTAAAAACGGCACGCATCTGCAGGATGTGAGGCTTCATCCGGGAAAGCGCTACCCGTTGAGCACGGGTGATGCTATCCGGATCGGAGGCTTTGTGCTGACGGTCAATGTCTCCGTGCCCGTGGCGGAAGCCTACAGCGCTGAAAAAACAGACATACTCGCCAGGAACATGCTGGTCGCAGGCTCGAAAGAGAACGAGAAAAGCGGCCTGCGCCTGGAAATCATCGAGGGAGAAAGCAAGGGAATGGCATTCGAGGCTCCAAAGGGGAGCCATTCGGTTTCCGTGGGAACGGCTGATGACTGCGACCTCGTCGTGACCGAAAAAGTGATCAGGAACCTGAAATTGATGATCGCGCTGACCCCCGCGGGCTGGAAGATCGATGAGGAATCGGTCGCAGACCATTTCCGCTCCGTGACCTACCCGGCCAGGGGCAGGCTTCACGACGGGGATGAAATAACCATTAAAAAAACGGTTATCCGCGTTCACGACGACGTCGATAAAACCCTGTCCCGGCTGAAAACGGACAAGGAGCTGGAAGCCGGGGTAGAGCCCCCCCCGCCGGAAAATACGCAGCTCTCCCCCTCGGACCTGGACGCCGCACATGAGACCGGCCCGGCCCCTGAAGAAAAGCAGCCGGCCCCCTCCCCGGTCCGGCAGCAGGAGCCGCCGGGGAAAGAGGAAAAATACAGCACCGAATACCGCATCGCGGCAATCGCCATCGGCATCATCGCGTTTCTCGTATCGTTGCTGATCCTGATTTTTATTCTGTTCTGATTCCCTTCACACCGCGCCAGGCTTGCCCCGAGCGGAAGCGAGGGGGCCGCGCCCGCGTGCTGCACCATCGCGATTGACATCAATGGGTCAGGCGGCCTGCCGCCGGCGGTGGCTTCGCAAGGCAAGATAGTAAAAAACAGCGCCCGCGGCCACGGTGAAAACGGCGATGAGCTGGGACGTGCTCATCCCCAGGAGCTCGCCGCGATCATCCCTCCTCAGGATCTCCTCGAGAAAGCGCATGACCGCGTAGAGCATGGCGAAGACGAGAAACGTCTGCCCATTGAACTGCTTATAGCGCTCCACGTACCGGTAGCAGAAAAGGGCTATGAGAAAGCTGAAGGCCGCTTCGAAAAGCTGCGTGGGATAAACGGGAAGCGACGGCATGTGGGGCGATTCCAGGAGGCCGCTTCTGAACTGCTGGAACGAAGCCTGGCCGCTCTTGGGGAACGCGACGCCGAGCCAGCTGTCGGTCACGGACCCGAAGCAGCAGCCGTTGAAAAAACAGCCGATCCGCCCCCAGGCCAGCCCGAGAGGGATCAGGCATCCGGTTATGTCGACAACCCGCAGGACCGGCAGCTTCTTTACCTTGAGGAACACGAACCCCGCTGCCGAGGCCACGATCAGCCCCCCGTAGAACGCCAGCCCTCCCCTCCAGAACTTGACCCAGGAAAGGCAGTCGCGGTAATCCGGATGGCAGACGCGCTCGATGGGATCCCAGATGCCGCTGTAGCGCTCGCTCATGCATGAGCCCTTGCTGATGGGCCAATCGACCTGCATGGGGTCGGTGCACAGGTGAACGTAGTCCCAGAAATGCCCGTCCGCGATAACGGAAAGAATCCTCGACCCCAGGATGCCGCCGACGACCATGAGGATTCCAAGATCGAGCATGCCGTCCGGGTCGACCTTCGCCCGCTTGCCCCACCGCCACAGGAGAAAAATGGCAAGGCCGTAGCCCAGCGTCACGCCCGTGAAATAGGACGGAATCTCGAGCGGCCCGAATCCCGGAATGGTGAAGGTCGTTTTTATCAGGTCCGGATACATGGAATCGCCTCTACGGGAATATTTAGCGGAAAAGCGGAGAGGATGTAAAGTGGCGGGTGGAATTATTTGGCAGGCAATGTCGCTGTCACCGACACGGCGCACACCTTGAGCTCCGGGATCTTTGCCTTGGGGTCGAGCGCAGGGTTGGTCAGGACATTGGCCGCACCTTCGTAGAAGTGAAAAGGCATGAAAACCTCGCCCTCGCTCACCCTGGCGGTCACCATGGCGCTCACTTCGACGGACCCGCGCCTGCTGGAAACGCTGACTTTCTGGCCATCCTTGACCTTCAGACGGCCGGCGTCCGCGGGATTGATCTCCACGTAGGGGCCCGGGGCGATCTCGTTCAAGCCCCTGATCTTGCGCGTCATGGTGCCCGTGTGGAAATGGTAAAGCATCCTGCCCGTCGAAAGCACGAAGGGGTACTTTCCGCTTGGCATCTCCGCGGGCTCGACGTAGTCGATGGCAAAGAACTTGCCCCTGCCCCCGGCGAACTTGCCCTGGTGCAGTATCCTCGTGCCGGGGTGATCCTCGTCCGGGCAGGGCCAGCAGAGCTGCTCGCCCGCGCGCAGCCTGTCGTGACTGATGCCGCCGTACTGCGGAATCAGCTTGCGCGCCTCGTCCATGATTTCCGAGGGGTCGCGGTAGCCTTTCCGGAGGCCGAGCCGGCTGCCCAGGTCGCAGATGATCTCCCAATCGTCCCTCGACTCGCCCGGTCCCTCGACCGCCTTTCGCATCAGCTGGACCCTGCGCTCAGTGTTGGTCACCGTGCCGTCCTTTTCGGCAAAGCACTTGCCCGGGAGCACGACGTCGGCAAGCCGGGCCGTCTCCGTGAGGAAGATGTCCTGCACCACGAGAAAATCCACCGCGCGCAGCGCCTCCTCCACGTGCGTGAGATCGGGATCCGAAACCATCGGGTTCTCGCCCAGAACGTACAGGGCCTTGACCTTGCCTTGCGCCGCGGCGCCGATCATTTCCGTGACGGTCAGCCCTGGTTTCCCCGACAGCTCGCCCCAGGCGGCCTCGAACTTTTCCCTCGCCTTGTCGTCGTCCACCCTCTGGTACCCCGGGAAGACATTGGGCAGCGCGCCCATGTCGCACGCGCCCTGGACATTGTTCTGCCCGCGAAGCGGGTTCACGCCCGTCCCCGGCCTTCCGAACTGGCCGCATGCCATGGCCAGGTTGGCCAGGGATACGACGTTGTCCGTGCCGCTTATGTGCTGCGTGATGCCCATGGAGTAGACGATGCTTGCAGCGCCGGCCCCGGCATAGGCCCTGGCGACCGTGCGCAGGTCCTCTTCGGGAATGCCCGATATCTTTGAAACGTATTTCGGCGTGAACTTAGCCGCCGCCTTTTTCAGATCCTCGAAGCCCTCGGTCCGCTCCTCGATGAATTTTTTATTCTCCAGCCCCTCCTCGATGATGACGTGGATCAGGCCGTTTATCCACGCAACGTCCGAGCCGGGTTTCTGCCTGCACCACAGCTCGGCGTCCCGCGCCAGCGAGATCTCGCGAGGATCGAAGACAAACAGCCTTGCGCCCCGCCTCACGGCCTCCCTGATCCTGTAGCCGATGACCGGATGGTTCTCCGTTGTGTTGGAGCCGGTCACCAGGATCAGGTCCGTGTGCGCGAGCTCGTCGATGGAATTGGTCATCGCCCCGCTGCCCAGTGTCATCGCCAGACCGGCGACGGTGGAGCTGTGTCACAATCGCGCGCAGTGGTCGACATTGTTGGTTTTCATCACCGCCCTCGTCAGCTTCTGCAGGAGGTAATTCTCCTCGTTGCTGCACTTGGCCGAGCTCAGGGCCGCGAACCCGCCCGCGGCGATGAGCGGCTTGAGCTTGTCCGCCACGTGATCGAGGGCCTCGTCCCAGCTCACTTCCTCGAGCTCGCTTTCCTTTGATTTTCTCATGAGCGGCTTCGTGAGCCTGTCCGGGTGGTGGATGAACTCGTGCGCGCCGAACCTTCCCTTGACGCAGAGCCGGCCCCGGTTGGCGGGGTTGTCCCGGTCGCCCCTCACGCTCACGACCCTGCCGTCCTTCACGCCGAGGAGCAATCCGCAGCCCGTTCCGCAGTAGGGGCAGATCGAGGCCACCTCTTTTGCCGGGTGGACCATGTTCTTGATGCTGAGCGCGGCCGTGGGGCAGGCCTCCACGCACTCGCCGC
>JBDRLK010000013.1:0-10448 GCA_043813155.1 Pseudomonadota bacterium
TATGAGTTCCAGAACCGCTTTGCCGGGGACTTCCTTCTGTACGGCACGGGGAGCGGCTGGTACTACGACGCGAGCGCGGAGAACAAGGTCTACATCATCAACTACAAGGAGCTCGGCGAGGTCCAGAAGATCCCGGTCCCCCACAGCTGCGACAGGATCGAGGTCATGGGAACCGGCGCCGTGGTGATGGGCGTGGGCGAGGACAATAAAAGCCTCAGGTTCAGCTCCTTCGAGCTTGCCGCGGACACGGCCGAGCTCATGGACACCTACTCGGTCGAGAACGTGGTGCAGGGCGAGCTTCGGAGCCACGGGTTTTTCTACAAGCCCACGGCAGCGGACGAGGGGGTCCTGGGCCTGCCCGTGCGCAGGCAGGGCTCGCCGGCCGCGCACCTCTACGCGGATTCGGCCGAGGTGCTCTTCCTCAAGGTGAAGCCCGACAAGAAGTTCCACGAGCTGGGCGCACTCGGGGCCAAGGCCGGCGAGGTCGGCGACGACTGCGTGGCCTCCTGCGTGGACTGGTACGGCAACTCCAGGCCCATATTCCTCGGGGACCGCATCATCGCTCTCATGGGCTACGAGCTCGTCGAGGGCGTCATCGAAAGCGACGAGATCAAGGAGATCGGCCGCGTCAACTTCCTGACCGCGGCCTCGTCCTCGCCGGAAGACCGCCCGCCCGATTACCCCTTCTGACGAAAGAGAAGAAAATTCTGACGCTTTCGTCGCATCGTGAAGACCATCCTCAGACCTGCCGGGAAGGCGGATCTTTCCAGTACGAGGAAACCCGGTCCGGCTCGGGCCCGTCCATGACAAAGCGCCCGCTTTCGAGCAGGACGAACCGCCGGCAGAAGCTTTTGGCAAACTCGAGATCATGCGTGGCCACGAGCATGGTCGAGCCGAGACCGTCAAGATATTCCGACAGTCTTCGCCTTCCCGGCGGATCCAGCCCGGCCGACGGCTCGTCCAGGAGAAGCAATTCCGGCTCGGTCACCAGCACGCCTGCCAGCGCCACGCGAAGCTTTTGACCGTGGGACAGGTTGTGAAGCGGCAGCTTCGCAAGGTGCGCTACCTGCAGCTCGTCAAGGATGTTCATGGCCCTGGGCTCCGCCTCCTTCATGGGCATGCCCCGGCGCACGAGGCCGAAAGCCACGTCGTCTATTACCCTGGGCAGGAGAAGCTGATCCTCGGGCACGTTGAAAAGCAGGCCGAGCCTTCCCCGAACGTCCGCGATCGAGCTCTTGTCGAGCCGGATGCCGCAGACGCGGATTTCCCCTTCATGCGGGACCAGGCCGGCCGTGGCCGTAAGCAGCGTGGTCTTTCCCGACCCGTTCAGGCCGATAAGCGCTGCCCTCTCGCCCGCTTTCAGGGTGAGCGTGACGCTGTCGACAACAGGAGCCCCGTCCGGGGCGTACCGGATGGTAACGCTTTCGTATGCCAGCGCCTCCTCCTTCATCCCCGGCCTCCCAGGCGAAAGGCCACGGCAAGAGCGAGCCAGGCCGCGGCGGACAGCAGCACGATCCAGTCCCTGGGCCGCATCGCTTCGTGCCCATGGAAGAGGGTACCGGGGTCGAAGCCGCGCAGCTCCATGGCGGCCGCAACGCGCTCCACCCTTGTCGCAACGCGCGGAAGCCAGACCGTGGGCAGTGACGTGAGGATGCGCCAGGAGCTGCGCGTTCGCCCGGAGGCGCCCCGAACGGCCATGGCCGCGGCAATGCGGCGGGTCTCACCGACCAGGGCTCCGGCCTGGTGGATGATCTGCGCCAGGAGGCCGACCAGGACCCTCGGCAGGGGAAGGCGGCTCATCCCTGAATGGAAGTCGACGACGCTGACACTGGCCATGGTGGCCATGGAGACGAGCATGCCGCCGAGGCCCCTCGCAAAGACCCTCCAGGGAACGGCCGCCGCCTCCAGGAGCTCCGGCCCCTGCATCCATGAGGCGGACCGAGGACCCGGCCCGGTCCATGGCGTGAGAAGAAAGAAAGGAAGGAACATGATCAATCCGAATGCCATCATCCGGCTCAGGTCCGCGGCCGGAACGCGGCAGGCGATGAGCCATGCCGCCACCGTGATCAGGAGAAACGAGAATCCGGCCGCCGTGTCGGGGGCGGCGACCATGCAAACGGAAAAAAGCAGGAAGCCCGCAGCCAGGCGGGTCCGGGGCGCCAGCCCGGTGACCGGGCCCCCGGCGCAGCCCCACAGGTCGAGAATCCCGTGCCTCATCGCCATGTTCACGGCCCCGGCTTCACGGCGCTGACCATGTAGTGCTGCCGGTTGTCGATGACCCGGGTCACAATGAACCCCTGCTCTTCGAGCAGGCGCCCCAGCCCCGCTCCCTCCACGAGCACGTCGCCGCGGACCGCCTCGCCCGCCGAGGCGTGGATTGCGTTTATCTCCTGTCTCGACGCCAGGTGCCAGACGTGCAGCATGGAGCCGGGTTTGAGGGCGCGCAGCAGCTCGAGCGCTACCGCGGCGGGCCGATCGAAATGCGGCCACACGCTGTAGCAGATCACGCGGTCGACGCATCCGTCCTGAATGGGCAGATGATGGGCGTCGGCGCCGACCCATTCCACGCGCGGGTCCCGGTTTTTACTTTTCGCAATCTGAAGCATGCGCGAGGACAGGTCCGCGGCCACGACTCGGCCCGCGCTCGAGAGCCTGCCGAGGAGCGTGCGTGTAAGGTTGCCCGTTCCGCACCCCACGTCCGCCACGGTCTCTCCCGGCCTCACGCCCATCCCGGCAAGGCCGGAGGCCAGCTTCCCGTGCACCTCGTCCAGATCTTCCCACCCGTCCCATCGATCAGCAATTCCGTCGAAGTAAGCTCGCTTTTCGTCAATTGTCATGTTCAACCCTTTTCGTTCGCCGCGGGGTTTCTTGCGCCCCTGTTAAAAATCCTCACCACCGCCGGCACGACGACAATCATGAGGATGATTCCGGGCCAACCGCTGACAAGGGACAGGCCGGCCATGAATTCGGCCGGCAGGTCGATGAAGCCGGAAAAGGCGTACATGAGACCGACGTACAACACTCGCCCGAGCAGCAGGACCGGGACCAGGATCAGCCATTCCCGGGCGCGGGGGAAATTTTTCCTTGCGAGCGCAATAAGCGCAGCCATGGCGGACAGCTCGACGGCCATGAACACGGCCACCGGCGGATAAAACGGAGGCATTCCGGTCACGGCCCCGGATAGGAGCGGCGTGACAAACGCCGTCATGGCGGCCGGAAGCGGCCCGGCGAAGAACGCCAGCGCCACCAGCGGCAGGTACATCGGCATGAACACGCGGCCGAGGTGGACCAGGTGAAAGATCACGGGAAGAAGCAGCGCGGCCGCGCCGAACAGCCCGCAGTAGGCAAGGTCCCTTGGAGTGAACATGCTTTTCCTCATATCCTCTATCCTCATATCTTCATTTTCAGGCCCACCATGAGGTTGAACCCGGGCATGGTATAGTCTTTTACGTAAGCGTACCGGTTGTTGAGAAGGTTCCTGAGAAACACGTACGGCTCCAGGGAGTACCTCTTGTCATGGGGGCTGTACCGGTAACGCAGCGCCATGTCCATGACGAACACGTCATCGATGCGCTCCCGCCTGTAGTCGGCCATGTACAGGCCGTGCACCCACTCGCCGCTCAGGCTTCCATCGATGGAGTGCGCGCCGGCTTCATGTCCTGCCTGCAGGGTAAAGTTGAGCTTGGCCTTGGGGCTCTGCCTGGTGTAGCGCCCCATGTCCTGGCAGTTTCCCGTGACGAGCAGGCCGAGCGGCCCCAGCTTCTTAAGGCCGATGCGGACTTCCACGCCCCAGATGACGATCTCGTCGATGTTGACCACCTCGGCCGTCGGCCAGGACCCGAAATACTTGATCATGTTCTCGGCCTGGGTCCGGTAGCCCGTGGCGGAAAGCTCCAGGTGCTCCGACTCGAACCCGGCCTCGAGGTCCCAGTTGAGCGAGTATTCGGGCTTGAGATCAGGGTTGGACGTGGGAAACGGAAGGTACAGCTCGCGAATGGTCGGCTGCCGGAAGTTGCGTGTCACCCTGGATCTCAGGTAAAGCCCCTTGTACAGGTTCCACTTGAATCCGCCCTTGTAAAGAAACACGAAGCCGTACGTCGTATTGACCATCTCGCGGCTGCCGATGACCATGCTCAGCGAATCGACCGGCTTGACGGTGAGCTGGTTGTAAAACGAATAGTTGGTCAGCCCGTGCACGGGCCGGCTTTCGCGGTCTATGCGGTTTTCGACCTCTCCGTTCACGTGCTCGGCCCCGATCCCCAGAAGCAATTTAACCATCCGGTGGATCTTGATATCGGTTTCAGCGTTGCCCCCGGTTGCGTAGTCACGGGAATAGAAACCGTCGTAAAGCTCGTGAACGCCGATCGTGAAGTAAGGCGTCACGCGAAGCTTGAACGTTTCATGCTGATAGTGCAGGTGAAGCGAAAGATTGTCGCGCCACACGTCATACCAGTGGTCTGTGTAAGGATGGGTGGACGGCCCCGGGTCGCCGCCCTTGAGATTGAGAACCTTGTTGCGCAGGGCAAGCTTGAGGTCGGGATTGAACCGGTAGCAGGCGCCGAGATTGCCGACCACGTTCGACCCCCCGGCGCCGTCCCTGTGGCCGTCCGTCCGGAGGACATGGAAGGCGCCCGCCACGTCCCACTTTCCCCAGTGTCCGAGGAGGGCTGCGTTTTCCCTGATCGTCCCGTAACTGCCGTACGCTGCGTCGTTTTCCAGCTCGAAGCCCTCCTCCAGCCGCCAGCGGCTCTGGATGACGATGACCCCTCCCATGGCGTTGGTCCCGTAAAGCACCGAGTCGCCGCCCTTGATCACCATGATCTCGTCGATCAGGAAAGGGACGTAGGCGTCGGGGATGGGGTGGCCGAAGAGGCCCTGGTAGTCCGGGACCCCGTCTTCGACCACGAGGACCTGGGCGTTGGGACTGCCGCCCAGGCCGCGTATCGTGATACCTCCCGACGCGCCGCCCGCGACCCCGTGCACCCCGAGCCCCCTGCCCGTGACGTAGACGTCCGCCGCCTCCTGTGAAACGGCCTCGAGCGTGCTGGGGCGGGGGCTGTCCCTCAGCTTTTTCCCGTCGATGTGCGCCGCGCCCGCGGTTGCGTCCTTGTCCGGGGAAGGGGACCCTTTCACCGTGGTCTTGTAGGGCGTGGAGGTGCCGTCTCCCTCCTCGTCTTCCTGCTCCGTCTTCCGGTCCGCGTCCTTCGCCGCGTCCTCAGGCCGGCCGGGAAGCTCTTCATCGACGGCCCCGGCGCCGGCTTCCCCGTCCGCTTTGCCTGTGCCGCCGTCCGGGGCGCCTCCGGCCGCCGAAGCAGGGGAAGGGACCAGCAGGAGAATGAACAGGTACGCAAGCATGTCCAGCCCCTTCTCCTAGTGGCCGTAGGGGCCGGGGACGGAGAAGTCCTGCTCCATGTCGTCGAGCGTGATTTCGAACACATGAAACTCGCCGTAATCGACACGTTTCACCGAGAGGGTCTGGTAGTTGAACCACGTGGGCTCCTCGTTGATCAGCCCCGGGTCCATGGGATCATCCGCCGGCCGGTCTTCCTCGCCGCAGAAGCACAGCTCGTCGATGGTGCCGTCATCCACCTGCTCGCCGCAGTAGGTCCTGGCGTCGAACTTCTCGAAATGGACACGGTCATCGCCCGTAAGGCAGCGGCCGGGAGAGGTGCTCTCTTCGTAGGCCAGCACCGCGTTCCAGCGGCAGCCGTTGAAGCTCACGTTTCGGAGAAGGACGTGCCCGTCGGTCATGTTGACCACGACGACTTCCGGGCTGGCCAGGTCGCAGGAGGCGTGGGCCAGGCAGGAGGCCGGGACAATGACGAAAAGAAGAAACAGGCAGGTCCTGGATGCCCCGCGCGGGGCCCTATCGTTTTCTTTCAATCCAGGCATTGTTCATTTTCCGTCCTTTGATCATAGGGTTTGAAGCTGTATTCGGGCCAGAGATTGAGGATGCGGTTGTAGAGGGCTTCCGTGATCGGCTGAACGCCCTCGGGAGGGCAGGGCCCCTGGTGGTTGGGCAGGTTGATGGCGATCGTGCGGTGCTGGCCCGACACGATCTCCTCCTCGTTGCGGCTGGCCACGGGAAGGCAGTTCTCCGGGTTGCAGTCGGGGTCATCCCATGCCAGGACCATAAGCACGTAGTCCATGCCCGGGTCGACCTGCTTCTCCTCGCTCGTCCGGCCGATCTGGATCTCGCCGAACGCGACCCCCATGTACGACGACGTGCACACGGTCCACGGCGGGTTGAAAGACATCTCCGGGTTGTCGAAGTCGTTCTTGATGCCGGCGAAAGCGGCCTCCTCGCCGCTTTCCTCGCATGAGGCGGCGACACCGGAAAGGATGAACAGGAACAAAAGAGCGGCTGCCGATTCGGTCTTGTGAGTCATGCTGTACCTCCTTGCCCCTTTTCGAGAGTGTTACTATTATAATTTTAGTAGCACTATTGATTCACCTTGTCAAGGGAAAGCACAAGGGTTGAGGGCTTGTTGAGGGTTGAAAGACGAGGAGGAGACCAGCGGATCATCAACGCCGCAATACGGGCGGGAATCGAGGGTTTCAGGTCCCATGATGCCCGGCACACGGCAGCCGGTTGGATGGTCATGAAAGGTATTGACTTGTACCTTGTTCAGCCGCTTTTGGCCAGCTCGGAAAGCAAGGTCTTCCGGTCTTTCCAGAGATGGACCTCACCTGAGGCGTAGATCTTTGCAATGAAGGGCGCAGGGATACTTGCAGCAAGACGTTGCATCTTGGGGGCGACATTGACGAACACTTTTGCGAGCTCAGGTCCTTTGAGAGAAGCAGTGGTCCTGAGCACGAACAGGCAAGCACCTGTTCGGGCGACAGTGAGTCTCTGCAATGTGCTCTGTGCTCTAGCGTAATCCTTGGAAATTGCGATCCAGTTCTTGCGTCCGACCTCGAGGAGCCATTCTTCGTCGGATGCATCCTGATCAAAAAGATTGTCATGAGTTATCACCCGCATTCCCGCGGCTCGCAGCGCGTTCGCCACGATGTGGGCACCAAGGCTTCTATCCACAAAAATGGTCGGTTTATCGGGCATGGTCAGGCGGCAGCCGGTTGCTCGTATCGGATGGCTTCTTCGACAAGATCGATCTTGCAGGAAAAATCGGAAGCAAGCTCACGCATTGTCTCCCCGGCTTTGAACCTCTCTGCTATTGCCCGCGTCTGGATGCCGGTTCCAAGAATCACGGGCCGCCCGAAAGCAATCTTAGGGTCGATGACGATATTCCTTGGCTGATCCTTGATTTCTGCCGGATCAAGACCGGACCGTGCAAATGGGAATAGCCTGACTGCAAACCTGCCTTTGCGTTCGATACGCAGGAGATACAGCTCGACTACTTCCCTGATCTCCACTTGTCCCTGCTTGCCGGATACATCCACGAGCCTGTCGAGGAAATTGATGAAAAGGTCTTTTTTGTCCGTACGGAAATCAAGTTCAGCAAGAGGGTGCTTTATCTTTAGCTCATGCTCCGCATACTCGATAGCCTTTCGCGCCCGCGGCATTGAAATCCTGTGGGTGCGACGGATGGCTCCGAGGACATACATCTCCACCAGGTTCACGAAGGAGAGTTGGGGCACCGACGCATCAGGCAGCTCGATGACGGCCTTGAATTCACCCATTCCTTTTGCCCAGGACCGAACCGTGCAGTAGGGGAGATCGAGATATCTGGCTGCCTCGGCAAAACCGTAGTTCGGAACCAGCCTGGGGTCCAGTTTGTTGACCGTTTTTTTCATGAGTCGTCACCCTTCCCGATGGTTGACTTCTATTTTAGCATGTTCTGTGCCAATAATCACTCCTATAGAAAACAGGCAGTTATGCAGTTTTCGGGCAGCGAAATTCATTGTTCGACTGGCAACCTGTCAGTTCTTTTTGCAGCATGATGCTTTCAGGATTCCATTTCAACCTATTTCATCTTTTGACGAACCCAAGGAGACTCTTGCGATTCCCTGCAGGCACACCATCCAAGAGGCAGGTCCGTAAGCTCGGCAATGCTCGGGTCAAGCTTGACAATCTCATCCAGCGCGAGAATGGATGCTTCCTCAATGTCCGGCTCCCTGTCGGCGTGGAACTGCCGGGCGCCGTCATCCTCATCATGATAAACATAAAGAATGGGCCGGCCTTTTTCCCACACCGATCCGACGGTGAAAACGGCAACGTTCTTTGGATCTGCGAATGGCCAATAGTCCATTGTCTTTATCCCCCGACCTTATTTATTATCATACTGCGAGTTGGGGATCAGTCAATGTAAGCTGTCTTTTGACGTTCCACCCACGTGAGGAAGGGTATTGACTTACACCGTATTGAGCGTATATAAAGTCACGAGGTTTTCAGGATTGGCGTTGGTCACCGAGCTTGTCACCGGGGGGAATCCAATGAGGCGGCCGGATCGGTGAAACCCCTGTAAATTCAACGCCACGCGAGGATGGCGGAATTGGCAGACGCGCTAGATTGAGGGTCTAGTGGGGAATTTCCCTGTGGGGGTTCAAGTCCCCCTCCTCGCACGCTGGAAAAAAGCGGCGCTTTGTGCGCCGCTTTTTTTTTCGGGGGGATGGACGCGACCGCAAACAGGCGCGCCGAGCTTGCCCCGAGCGAAAGCGAGGGGGCCGCGCTTGCGCGCAGCTGCACCATGTGAGGGGGGCTACCGGTCGCGGATGGGTTTGGCCGGCACGCCGGCGGCCACGCAGAACCGGGGCAGGTCGGAGGACACGACCGCGCCCGCGCCCACCTGGGTTCCTTTGCCGATCGTGACGCCGGGCAGGATGATGACGCCGATGCCCAGGTCCACGTCGTCTTCAACCGTGACGGGCGCGAACCGCAGCGGGCTCTCGAGGATGCAGGGGCCGTCCCTGCCGAGGTCCTCGTGCCTGGACGTGAGGATTTTCACGCACGGTCCCACGCCGACCCTGGAGCCTATGGCCAGGCCCCCGGCGGAATGGAAAAAGCACGCCTGGCCGATCCAGGTGTCGGAGCCGATGGTCATGGTATTCCTGTGATAGCCCTTGAGGATGGCCCCGTGCCCGATGTAGACATTGTCTCCGATTTCGATGTTCTCGGGGTGAAAGACAAGGACACCGTCCTCGAAGATCACGTTGTCTCCAAGGCGGCGCATCTGCCCGGGCAGAAAGGACCCGGTTCCATGGCTGGAGAATTTTCGCATGTTCAGGGTTTCTTCGACAGGTGCTCCTCTGCCTCCTTGATGCGGCCTTCGATGTAACTCTTGTCCACGTTCTTCATGTCGCCGTCAAGCGCTTTCCGGTAATTGGTTTTCGCGTTTTTCCAGCTGCTGCGCTCGTAGAAGATGTCGGCCGTGATCTGGTAGGCCAGGGAGCTGTCAGAGTCAATGCCAATGGCCTTCTCCAGGATGCTCATGGCCGACGTGGGCTTTCCCGTCCTGTAGTACAGGTGCCCGAGGGAAACAACGGGGTCGCCGTACTTGGTGTCCATGTTCATGGCGCTCTTGTACGCTTCCTCGGCCTTGACGTATTCGTTCATGGCGTCGTAGGCAAGCCCGATGTACTGCTGGGCATCGGCCATGTTCGGGACCTTTTCCATGACCTTCTTGAGCATGGCGATGGCCTCGTCGTACTTATCCTGCTTGTAGAGGCACAGCCCCTCGTATTTCAGGGCATCGACGAGATCGGATTCCAGCCCGGTGGCTTCCTTGGCGGAGTTAATGCACGCGTCATATTTTCCGTTGTTGAAAAGGATCTGTGCCAGCATCTGGTGCCCCACGGCCCAGCCGCTTCTCAGGCTCACGGCTTTGCTGAGGAGTTTTTCGGCTTCATCGCCCGAGCCCAGGGCTTTGCCAAGCTGGAAAAGAAACCTGGGGTCCTCCGAAAATTTGTCCTTCACAGGCTTGAGCAGCTCCACGGCTTCCCCCCCCCTTTCCACGATGACGAGCAGGTCTGCGAGCCCGACCAGGGCTTCGATGTCCTCGCCGTTCTTCTGCAGGGCCTCCTTGAATTTTTCCTCGGCCGGCTTTTTCTTGCCCTGAAGCACGTAGGCATGGCCGACGCCGGCTATGGCCAGGGAAAAATCCGGGTCCAGGGCGAGCGCGTCCTCGAAGGACTCGATGGCAAGGGATGAACGCTTCCACACGAGCTGCGCGTACCCGAGACAGGTGTGGGCATAGGGGCTCTTTTTCTGTTTGCCGATGAATCCCTTGCAATAGCCCTTGGCCGACTTGTAATCTCCCTTGCGGATGTGCACAAGCCCTTTGCCCCACATGGCTTTTTCATCGCCCTTGTCCTTGGACAGTACCTTGTTGAAAGCTCCCATGGCCTCGCCCCATTTGCCCGCGTTCAGGGCCTTGTTCGCCTCGTCCATGTAATCTGTCGAGCTCTTCTTCTGGGCCGCGGCGCCGGCGCTGAAAGCCAGGATGCTGATGCATACGATTGCTGCCAAACCTTTCATAGGAGATCCTCCT
>JBDRLK010000014.1:0-5402 GCA_043813155.1 Pseudomonadota bacterium
CAACCCGCATGCAGTGCGGGGCTTCAGCCCCGCCTGTCTAAACCCCGCACAGGCGGCGTGGCAAACCTTAAACCACGTTTTACCTTGGAAAGCAATGGCCGAAAACCCTTAACATTGAATATTACCTTTGTTTGTGTCAGACTATTTCCAGGGGTGGCGATGAAAAAAGCATTTATCCTTGTTATCGCGGTCCTCGCTGCCGCCGCCGCAGCGTTTTCAGTGCCGGCCTGCGAGCGCAATCCCATCATCGTCCACAGGGGAGACACGGGCGCGGATGCGCTCGATGATCACGACGCGGTCGAGGTGCCGGGGCCGGACGGCGCGGACGTGCCGGGTGAAGGCGACGCGGCCGCGGACCCGGCGGCCGGCGACCCGGACGCGGCGCAGGACGCATTGCCTGAAGCCGTGGATGCGCCGGAAGAAAACGAAGAGCCCCGGCCTCCGCCCGACCCGCCGGACGAGCTGGGCCCATACATCGTGGGCACGATCGACGACACGTTCCATGACACGCAGTGGGGAGAGTACGCGGTGACGGTCTATTTCCCCGCGGACTATGAGGGCACGGACCTGGTGCCGGCCAGGGAAGACGGGCCGTTCCCTCCCGTGGTGTTCGTTCACGGCTACATGGGGAACATCGACAGCAATGAATGGTTAGGCTGGCACCTGGCGTCATGGGGATACGTGACCGCCCTTCTCGGCGTGCCCAACAGCATGCGTTTCGATCCGCAGCAGTGGGCGGACGGCATCATGGACGCGATCGACTACCTGATCGAAAAAAACGAAGCCGGGTTCGCGCTGGAAGGCATGATCGACGAGGAAAACATCGGCGCGGCGGGCCATTCCATGGGCGCCATGGGGGCCATCCTGGCCGTGTCCCAGGATGAGAGAATCGATGCGTGCGTACCCATGGCCCCCGCCTACTACACCACGGGCGGGCTGATGGAAGAGTTCTTCGGCGCCATAGTCGAGGCCTGCGAGAGCCTCGAGGCGGCCGTGCAGCTGCAGGTGGGCACGAAGGACCGGCTCTGTCCGCCCGACGGCGTGCAGGCCTATTACGACCACCTGCCGCCGCCCAGGGAAATCATCATTTTCGCGGGCGGCAACCACATGGGGTTTCTGGAGGCCGGCATGGAGTACGATACGTCGAACCTCTTCGACAACCCGCCCGACATACCGCGCGAGGAGCAGGTGAGGCTGGCGAAAAAATACATGACCTCCTGGTTTCACTATTATCTCAAGGGGTGGAGCGAGTACGCCGCCTTCATCTTCGGCGACGAGGTGGCGGCCGACCTGGACAGCGGCGTGCTGTCCCACCTGGAGTTTACCGAGTAGCGGCAGCAGGCCGGGGCCTTCCCTGCCCGATGGGGGCAGCGGCGGCTTTCCCAACGGGGGCAGCGGCGGCTTTCCCAACGGGGGCGGCGGCGGCTTTCCCAACGGGGGCAGCGGCGGCTTTCCCAACGGGGGTAGGGGCGGCTTTAGCCGCCCATTAAGCCCATAAAGCAGCCGCTTCTATGCGCCCCATGTCTCCGGATGTGCTTGACAACAACCGGGGAAAAGTTGAAACTAATGGGATAGGCAAGAGTTGCAACTGAAATGAAATCGCCTTTATACAGATGTTCAACCCCTCTCGCGGCGATCCTGTGCCTTGCCGCAATCATTTTGCCCGGCTGCACGCTCAACACGTGGGGGGATCTCAACGGCGACGGCGGCATTATCGAGGACGCTCGTCCCGACCGGGAGGAGGACGCGGGCGGGGACACGGCATCGGATCGCGGCGACACGACGACGGGCGACCCGATCACGTTGGATTCAACAGGGGACGGGCCGGCGGCCGACGCGCCGGACCCTGAGCTGACCCCGGACCCCGTGCCCGACCCCGTGCCCGAGTTGGAGCCGGAGCCTTTCTGCGGAGACGGGAACCTGGATCCCGGCGAGGAGTGCGACGACAGCTCCGAGCTGTGCGTGGACTGCAGGCTGACGCCCCCGGCCGGCATTTTCAGGTGCGACGACGCACTGGGCAATATCTATTTCTGGTTTTTCGCGGACTGGGACGGAAATTACACGTGGGGGCAGATGCGCGAACACTGCCGCAACCTCATCGAGGAGGCGCCCACGACCTCCTTTGCATGGTACGGGCTCGCCGTGCTCACGGACGAGGCCCTGTGGAGCTGCATACGCCCGCAGCTCGATACGGGCAGGCAATACCTCATCGGGCTGAACCAGCGGCCCGACGGCGCGGAGCCCGACGGCGGCTGGGTCTGGACCGGGTACAATGGTGATTCCTGGTTTGAGGTGGCTCCATTCGACCTCGCCAATGATTTCCTGGCGTACATCTTCGATAACGGGTGCGGCGAAGGCGAGGCGGACTGCGGAAGGGTTGCCTATGACGCGGCCGCCGGCACGTGGAACTTCTGGGATTATGGCTGCGACTCATCCGAGGGCTGGGTCGGCGTCTGCATGGCTCAAATCGAGTAGAAGCCATCTCATAAATATTTCGGGCAGGGGAGGATTTAGCCTCCCGCAGGCAATGTCACCCCGGGCGGCTGAAGCCGCCCCTACCCACGCTAGGGAGTGAAAGGTATTTATATCCAGTCCTTCCGTAGTGCGGGGCTTCAGCCCCGCTGGAATCAGCCGCACCACGGGCGGCCCGTAAAGGGCCGCGCCTCGGGTCCTACAGCCGCTCCTTCAGGATAGCGAAAAGGTCCTTCCTGCCGAGCTCGACGGGGTTGTGCTTGTTCGAGGTTTTGTCGGCGATGACGCGCAGGTCCGCCTCGGTGACGCCGTAGTGGCCGAGCTTTTTGATGTGCAGCTTGCCGGTCCATGCCTCGAGCACGCGAAGGAGCGTGGCGCAGGCCAGCTCGATGTTGTACGGGTCCACGCTGCCGAGCATGGCGCCCATGGCAGCGTATTTTTTCAGGAAGGCCTGGTTCTCCGGGGCCGCGGCGTTTTCCCGCAGCCGCTCGATGGTGCGCTGCGTGACCGGTGTGATCAGCGTGCCGCAGATCACGCCGTGCGGGATGGGGAACATGCCGCCGATTTCCGTGGCGAAACCGTGCGCCAGGCCCAGCCCTGCGTTGGCCAGCGTGATTCCCGAGACCAGCGAAGCGTAGGCCATGGCCGTTCGCGTCTCGATCTTGTCCGCGCCGTGGCCGGCCGCGGCCGTGACGTGATTTTTCGCGGCATCCATTGCGCCGGCGGCCAGCGCGTCGGTCATGGGGTTTGCGTTCCTGGACACGTAGGATTCCATGAGCTGCACGAACGCGTCGAGCCCGCAGGCCGCGCTCACCTCGGACGGGCAGGACAGCGTGAGCTCGGGGTCCACGATCGCGATGTCGGGGACGAAATTGTCGTGGCGCAGCGATTTCTTGAACCCGTCACTGCCGTGGCGGCCGAGCACCGCGTTTTTCGTGGCCTCGCTTCCCGTGCCGGCCGTGGTGGGGACCGCGATAAAGGGGATTTTCACGCCGCTGTGCGCCGCGCCCTTGCCCAGGTCTTCCAGGAAGTCCGCGACCGACTCGCCGCCCTGGACAGGGATCATGGCCGCCATGGCTTTGCCCGCGTCCATCACGCTTCCTCCGCCGATGGCGATGACAACGTCGGGCCGCTTTCCCTCGGGCCTGTGCTCGGCGGCTGCCGCGTCCACGAGCTCGGGCGTGGGCTCGTCCGCCGAGGCTGCGAAGCTGAGCTCGAGCTTTTCCTTTTCCAGGTCGCGAACGATGTTGTCCCGCCAGCCCGAGGCCTGCAGCGAGCCGCCGCCCGTGACAACGAGGGCACGGCGGCCGAAGCCGGCCGCGAGGGCCGCGAGCTTTGCCAGCGAGCCGGGGCCGAAATGGATCTCGGGAAGGCGCGCGAGCTTGAACGGGGCGATTGCTTTTTCCTTTACCATTGTTCCCTCGCTTCCGGCCTGATGACCCCGTGCATGATCCCTTCGCGCGGCCCGGCCATCATGGGCGCGACGGTGTCGCGCCATGCCAGGTAGTGGGCCGTGTCCTTGTGCGCGGCCGCCGCTTCCCTGGATTCATAGGCCTCGTAGAGGAAGAAGGTCGCGGGGTCCCCGGCGTTTTGCAGCACGTCGAACCGGATGTTTCCCGGCTCGGCGCGCGTGCCGTCGTGGTTAATAATGCTCGCTTCGATGAACGCATCGACGCTTTCCGGTTTGACATGAACCGTAACGCAGTAAACGATCATGGCTGTGTCCTCCTGTTCTTGTTCCGTGTCATAGCGCCTATGTTAAGAACAAAGGCGTGGCAATCTCACTGCCCGTCGCAGTCACCGCCCCGCGGGCGGGAATCGGTTGAGCCGGGAGGATAGCGGATAAAGGATACTTACCCCAAGTATACAGCAAGGCGTTTGATATTGCACTACCATACAATAAATGCTAGTTTTAAAAACAGGGAGGGCAGAGAAGACACGATGATTCCGGCAAGATGCAGGTACGAAGTTTTCCTGGCTGACGCGGCGCGGTTCGAAAATGAAGACAGGGAGCTGCAGGCCATGGTGGAAAAGGACGTGACATGGGAGCAGGTCGAGCGCTCCCAAAACCCCGGCCTGTTCGAGCCGCCCGCTTTCGGCTCTCCCACGGGCGACCAGCCCGAGAGGTTCCGCCACCCGGTCAAAGGCGTCCCGGACGCGATCGCCGCCGCGATAAGGGACGCTGCGATGTGCCATGTCATCACCACGGCCGCGAAAGACCCCCGGGACGCCGACTATCTTTTCAGCGCCATCATGCTGGCGAGCGAGATCGCCACGGCGCGCCGGGGCGTTGTGGTGGACCGCACGGCGGACATCGGGTACACGGCAGAGTATTTCTTCAGGCTGCGAGGAGGCCTGGCCGTGCGCGAGGCCGTGGTCGTGCACGAGGACGCGGGCCCGGGCGAGGTCAGGCTCTGGACCTCGGGCATGGTGAAATTCGGCCAGAGCGATTTTCTGATCGAGAGCTTTCCGCAAAAGCAGGTGGAAATGGGCCGCCGCCTTCTGTGGGACAACCTGTGCCACTATTCGGCGTACCACTCCTCCCTGGAGCCGGGCCAGAACATGCAGTACATGGGCGGCGACCCGGCGGCAAAATTTTTCTTCGAGCTGACGGGCGACGGGTATCTTCGCGTGAGCGACTGCCATGCGGACGAGAAGAAACCGACCCCGGGCCTGCGCAAGTTCGTCGAGATGGCCCTGCCCATGTTCCAGGCGGAAGACGACAGGGAACCGATGGAAGCAGATAAAACAAAGGAGACAGGGGATTAACCATGCTGATACCGAAACACATTCATCCCATTACCACGCATTTTTCAAACGGCCTGATCCCGACATCCCTGTTTTTCCTGGCGCTGTTTTTAGTGTCCAGGGAGGGCTGCCTCGAGACCATGGCCTTTTACCTGCTGGCCGCGGGAACGGCGGGTTCGTGC
>JBDRLK010000015.1:0-10821 GCA_043813155.1 Pseudomonadota bacterium
AATGCCCACATCGAGGTCTCCCGTTTTCTTCTGCTGGTCGGGCAGGAAGCAGCAGTACTGCAGTCCGTCCGGGCTGAAGCCGCAGAACTTCTCGCACCGCGCCAGCTCGAAGGATCCCTTGGTTTCAGGGTCCCAGCCCCATACGATCGGCGTGGGGTCGATGGGGTTGTCTATCTCACTCTTCTTTTTTCTCCTTCCCTCCCAGTCGGCGCTGGTGGCAAACACGACCCACTCGGCCAGCGGGTCCTGCCACACGCCGATCGTGTGCGTCCCCACGGGCGAGACGGGCTCGTCCTCGAGGCCGTAGGTTGCGGTGATGTAGAGCTGGTTCGCGTCCCTCTCGTCGATGTCCCCGTTGCCGTCCGTATCCACGGTCTTGGCAACGGCGTTCTTGAGCTCGTCACCGAGCTGGATGACCTTGACCAGCGTGCTGCGCCCGAGCTTGCCCAGGGGCAGCTTCAGGTTCTTTTCCAGGTTGTAGGATATGAGCTCCAGTCCGTGCCCGAGCCCCCACCCCTCCTTCACTTCTCTCGACACGATATAGAGAAGAACTTCGGCCTCCGGCCCCAGCTGCGCCATTTCGTACTCATCTTCCGAAAGGGGAAGCTCGACCGGCTGCGCCACGGAGCGGATATCCTTGAAATCGAGATTGCCCATGTAGTTTTTGTTCTTGCCCTTGCAACCAAAAAGCTGTATGAGTAGAATTGAAAGAAAAAACGTGGCTGTGCTTGAAATTTTCATTTTCACCTCCATACGAAAAAGGGAGTTTTTTCTAGATTGTCAGAATCACAAATTGACCCTCCCCACCTGGACATCCTGGGCATTGCCATCTGCATTTTTTTCAGCAGTCTGTTTTCAGGCACTGAAACGGTTCTCACTTCGCTTTCCGAATCCAGGACGCGCGACCTCATCAACGACCCCAAAAGGTGGGGCACAAAGCGCCTCGAACACTGGCTTCGCGGAAACACAAGAATTTTAGCCAGTTTACTCGTTGGGAACAACGTGGTCAATATCGCCGGATCGATTCTTGCGGCGAAGGTCGCCTACTTCTACCTCCAGTCCTACGCCGAGGCGGTCGCAATCGGCGTGATGACCCTGCTCGTGCTCATCTTCGGCGAGGTCATACCGAAATCGATCGGCAAGCGCTGGCACTGGAAGCTGGCGCCCTGGGCCATGCTGCTGGCCCTCATCACCGACCGGCTCCTCTTTCCAATCTCATGGCCGCTCAGCAGGATCGCCAGACGGCTCATGGCAAGCATCGAGTCCAAGTCCGGCTACCTGGACCAGCCCGCCGTCACGGAAGGCGAAATCCAGCACATGATCGAGCTCGGCGAAGAGGAAGGCGTGATCGACAAGCAGGAGGGCGAGCTCATGCGCAGCGTCATGGAGTTCGACGATACAATCGCCAAGGAGGTCATGATCCCGCGCGGGAAAATCATTGCCATCCCCATGGATACCGGCATCAGCAAGGCCTTCGACATTGCTATCTCGTCGGGCCATTCCCGCATTCCCGTTTTCAGGGACAAGCTCGACAACATCGAGGGGCTTCTATACTCAAAGGACCTGCTCTCCCTGACGCGCAAGGGGGCTCCCGACACCATCGCCATCAAGGACCTGATAAGGAAATCGGTCATCTTCGTGCCCGAGACAAAGAGGATCAGCAACCTGCTCAAGGAGATGCAGAAGAACAGGTTCCACCTTGCCATCGTGGTGGACGAGTTCGGCAGCATCGCCGGCCTCATCACCCTCGAGGACATTATCGAGGAGCTCGTCGGGGAGATCAGGGACGAGTATGACAGGGAAGAGGCGCCCATCAGGAAAACGGGCGACCTGACCTGGGAGACCTTTGCCTGGGTATCCATTTACGAGCTTGGAGAATCGCTGGGAGCGGTAATTCCCGACACAGGGGAATACGAAACGCTGGGCGGGTTTCTCACGGACAGGCACGGCAGCGTGCCGGCCGCGGGCAAAGAAATCAGGTGGAGCGATTTCAGGTTTACGATTGTCGAGGCAGACATAAAAAGGGTGATCAAGGTCGAGATCAAGAAAACCGGCACCCCTTCGAAAAATCCCGCATAACCGAATGCTGAAAGCTGATTGCCGATAGCCGATAGCCGGGCAGGCCGAAGGCCTGCCTTAAAGCGGATTGATGACGCGCAGCGACAGCCCTCCCATGTAACCGTAGCTCACGTAGGGGCTGTAGCCCACGCCGATGATCCCGAAAGGCGCCGTGCCGCTGATCCTGTGAACGCCGTCCCCCACGGCCGGGCGCGCCACCTCGTAGCCCGCCGTAATGGCGGTGAAGGCGGAATTCGGAATGTTCGTCCCGTCGAGCGTGATCGTGGCGCCGGTCTCGCGCACCACCACGACGTAGTCGGCGGCATAGGTGTTGGGCGTGAGGAAGATGTATTCCTCCAGGTACTGCTCCTGCGGCACCATGAGAATCTCGGCCGGGTCCCCGCCGTCGCCCGATCCCCGGTTCGTGCACTCCTGCCCCTCGATGTACTGCACGAGGAGGATCGGCTTGTCGGCGGTCACGAGCGCGTCGCCGGGCGTGGCCGCGGTGCCCGCCATCTCGAACTCCAGGTACTGCCCCTCGTTCAGCGTGTAGGGCGGCACAACGCCGGAAGGGAAGCGCAGCACGACCGAAGGCTGCGTGGCGATCGTGACCGTGGTGCCGTTCTCCGAGGCAATGACCCTCCAGTACGCGGCCTCTACCTGGCCCCCCGTGGAGCGCACGGGCACCCTGGCCGCGATGTAGCTCGTGCCCCACGTGTTGACCGGGAACATCTGCTCCTCCACGTGGTCGCACCAGGCGCACGTGTAAGGCCCGTGCGAGCTCGGAAGGGTGCCGCCCGAGCTCGTGCGGCACCACGAGCAGTTCTGGGGAACGTCGGCGCACTCGCAGCCCCCGAAGACGGCGATTGGAGCCGACGAGGTGATGCGCGAGCCCGTGAGGTCGAGGTTGGCCCCGGCCGACCCGATGTTCAGGACATCGCCCTCGTTGATCGTCCGCGTGTGGGTTCCTCCCGCGCTCATGGCCGGGATGCCTCCGCCCGCTACCGTGTTCGTCGAAACCCTCACCGTGACGCTCGTGCCGTCCTGCGTGCCCACCACGGCCAGGTAGCTCTTGTAATCGGCCAGCTGCAGCTGCTTCCAGGCCGCGGCGTAATACAGCGTGTCGAGCGTGTGCACGGGCAGAAGAAGCGCCGCGTCGTTTGAATACTGCGACGCGGAATCAATGGGGTTGAACTGGTAGGCGATCACCGGAATGGTGCTCGTCACCCTGTAGCCGTACCCTGCCGCCACGCCCGTGTCCTCGACGTGCTGGTCCGGCGATATCCTGAACGTGTAGAGGCTGTTGGGGGCGATGCTCTGCGTCGCCCTGGTGCGCCACGTGCCGCCGCCTCCCCTCCTGTCCTCGATCGTCACCGACGCGGTGAGCGCGTCGTGCGTGTTGGACACGACGATCGCGTAGGGGCCGTCGTCCGCGTACTGATCCAGGTCCACGGCGTAAAACCTGCAGCCTATGCTCGAATCCGCCATCTCGGCCTGATCGCACAGGGTCTGGCAGTCTCCCTCGAAGCATCGCTCCCCCAGGCCCACGTTGCACGTGCCGGCCGGCTCCCAGCCCGTGCCGCTGCTGTTGCACACCTCTATGGTCGTGGTCCCGGAGCACTGCGTCATTCCCGGGATGCAGATCTGCAGCTTGCACGTGTCGCCCTCGCACACATAGCCTCCTCCGCAGGCCTCCTCGACGTACCGCGTGCCCGCAGCGTTGCAGACCCTGATCGTCGCCGGGTCCACGCACGTGGAATCGCCGGGCGTGCAAATGATGTCCGCGCACTCTCCTGCATCGCATGCCCGGCCGCCGGGGCATGCCACGGGGTCGCCCCAGGCGGTCCCCGACTCATTGCACGTTCTGACCATCCCGACTGAGGCGCAGATCGTGGCGCCCGGCTCGCATACCCGGGTCAGGCACATGCCGTCGAGGCAGGCCTGGCCCTCGGGGCAGGCCTCCGGCTCGCTCCATGCCGTTCCCGAGGCGCTGCACTGCTGCCAGGCCGACAGATCCATGGGGTCGCAGCGCTTCTCCAGCGGGTCGCAAATCCGCTCGAGGCAGGCGCCCCCGCTGCAGGCCGCTGTGTCGGGGCAGTCTTCAATATCCCATCCGCTGCCGAAGAAATTGCATACTCTCCTCCTGGAAAGGTCGATGCACTCGTAGACCCCGGGCGTGCACACGATCTCGATGCACTCCGCATACACGGGATCGCAGACATATCCTTCCGCACAGTCTTCGGGATCGCCATAGCCGGTCCCCATGGCGTTGCACCTTCGCACCCGGCCTTCCGCCGTACACATGGTGCTGCCGGGCGAGCAGCTCTGCGCCACGCACACCCCGAACTCGCAGACCGTGTCCTCGCCGCATATTTCCGAAAGCTCCCAGCCCGTTCGCGTGGCATTGCAGACTTCGATGCGGGAAGGGTCATCGGGGTCGCAGCGCTTCTCACCCCTCTCGCAGATCATGGCCGCGCACTCCCCGCCCCCGACGCAGGCTTCGTTTTCAGCGCAGGGAAAATCCACCCATACGCTCGCTGCCGAGCATTGCTCCCTGATCCCGTCGATGCCGCATCGCACCTGGCCGGGCGTGCAATCGAGCGGCATGTCCGGCGGCGCGTCGCCGTCGGGTATAACGTCCGGGGCCGTGTCCGGCGAATCGGCGGAAACGTCCAGCATGTCCACCGTGTCTCCCGGGCCGTCGCCCGTTGCGTCGGGGTTGAACGTCCTCGCTCCCCCGCATCCGGCTGCCATGCAGAGGATCAGCAGCGCTGCTGCAGGCATGAAAGAAATGTTTGTCTTCCGCATTGCTACCTCGAATTAAAATACTGAAATTATCCCCACTATTTTAATTATAAACTTTTAAAAGTGATTATCAAGAGTCGCAGTCAACGAAAGAGATCCCGCTGGACAGGGAAACGATCGAAGAGCTCGAGGCCCTGGGATACCTTACGCAGTAACGGGATACACGGACAGGCCCTTAGGGCTCGCGAAAAAATAACTTCCCATTTCTGGACGCCGATCCATCCCGGCTGGCTGCGTTGCTGCACCCCGCCACTCGTCGACGTAGAACGACTACGCCTCCGTCGTGACGGGGACCCCGCGCCTTGCCAGCCGGGCGCCTCGGCGCCCAGAAAATGCTATTGCTTATAATGTTAGTAAATCACCTCAAACTGGGAACTTATTTTTTCGCGAGCCCTTAGGAGCCGCGACCACCCGGGCGTCCACGGCCCGGGCGCCGTCCCGGTTGACGATGATGGGATTCACGTCGATCTCGGCGATGGCCGGAAGCCGCACCAGCAGCTCCCCCAGCGCGGCGAGCCAGGGCGCTGCCTCCTTCGGCCCGAGACTCCCGCCCAGCAGGGCCGGCAGCCTCGTTTTTCGCCACAGCCGCTCGATCTCCGCCATTGTAAAAGGATAGGGCCAGCAGACCACGTCATCGATTTGCTCCACGTCGCCGCCGCCCGAGCCGAAGAGCACGACCGGGCCGAAGGATCGGTCGCGCTTCGCTCCCAGAAAAACTTCCGCGCCCTTGAGCTGAGGCTGGACCAGCACCTCTCCGGGAGGCAGGCCGCGGCGCTTCACCTCGTCCCGGATTTCGCAAGCCGTCTTCTCCAGGACGCGGGCATCGCCGATATTGACGCGGACAAGGCCGAGGTCGGCCTTGTGGATGACGCTCTCGCTGTCGGCGCTGTGCTTTGCAACCACGGGAAAAGCGGGCAGCCCGTCCGCGTCATGGACGACCGTGGGGACCACGGGAATTCCCGCGCTTTCGAGCAGCGCCAGGGACCGGCGCAGCGACCACACGCCTGTTTTCGCCTCAGGCAGCGAAGCGCCGATGCGGCCGGGGACCGCGGCGCCCTGTCCGCGCTCCAGCGCTTCATGGCGCCTGACAAGCAGGCTGAAGGCGCGCACCGCGTCTTCCGGCGACTCGAACAGCGGCCAGTTCACGAGCTTCCTGAGCTCGGCCAGCTCCTCCTGCTCCACAACCACGGAAAGCGCCACGGGCTTGTTGAGGCGCCGCGAAATGTCCGCCACGTCGGCCACGAAACGGCGGCCCTGCTCCTTTTCGCGCATGAGATTGTAGACATGGACGCAGATCACGCCGTCGCAGCCGTCCTCTGCGCACACGCTCTCCACGATGCGGGCGGTCTTGCTGAAATCGAAGAGGTCCCCCGTGTCCAGGGGATTGGCGCGGCGTATGACCTTGACCGGGTGGATGTCATTGATCTTCTGCACGAGCCCGTCGGAAAACGGGGGAAGGTCCAGGCCTTCCAGGCTGCAGGCATCGGCAGCCAGGACCGCGTGGCCCCCTGAGCGCGAAAGCAGCCCCACGCGCCGGCCCGCGGGCGTGGGGAGCCTGGTGGCGTGCACGGCCAGCAATGCCTCCCTGCTGTCGGCCGCCCTGATGATTCCCGCTTTCTCGAGCGATGCGCTCACTACCTTGTCGTCGTTGGCAAGGGCCGCGGTATGGGATTGGGCAACGCCCGCTGCAGCCTCCGTCCGGTTGGACTTGAGCACCACGATGGGCGTGTCGCTCTGCCTCGCGGCTTCGCACAGCACGCTGCCGCGCTTGATGGCTTCCAGGTAGCACAGGAGGCGGCCGATCGGCTTTTCCTTGAGGAGATAGTCCGCGATCTCGACCCCTTCCACGTCCAGCTCGTTCCCGATGCTGACCATCCAGCCCACGCCCTGGCTCTGCATGATGAGCTCTCGCATGAACGCGAGGCCGACCCCGCCGCTCTGGGCGATGATCGCCGTGTCGCCCGTTGGAATATCCTCTGGAATGTAGGCGAAGGGGACCACCGTGCCGCTCCCGAGCTGCAGAAGGCCGACGCAGTTGGGGCCTATAAAGCGCACGCCGCTGGCACGGCTCGCGGCCAGGAGCTCGTCCTCCAGGTCGTCGCCATGCTCGCTGAACTCGGAAAAGCCGGCTGTCTCGACAACGGCATGCCGAATGCCGAGCTCGCCAAGCCGCCGGATAATGCCCGGCACGGTGGGCGCGGGCGTGAGGATCACGGCAAGCTCGCAGCCTTCGAACTTCCCGGCATCGTCCATGTCGGCGAGAACGCTGACTCCCTCGACCTCGTCCTCCTGGCGGCCCACGGCAACGATTTTGCCCGCAAAACCCCAGCGCACGAGGTTGCCCACGATGATCCGCCCGAAATTGTCCGGAGCGGAGGAAACCCCCACGACAACAATCCCCGCCGGGTCGAAAAATTTCTCCATGAGGTCACTCCTTGATTCTCCAGTCAAAGGCTTTCAAGCGGTCCCCATGCCCGTTAATCGCCTCAATATATATAATATCGCACCTCAGGTAAAGGGATAGATGCCGGTCATCCCTTGAGCTCAATTCATATCTGTGTTTTAATATTCGAAACAGAAAGGGAGCGGACATGAAAACATTTATAATTAGAGAAAGCCGGACCAGAGAAACCGTAAAAGAAGCAGCATGCTGAAATTGAAGAGTTGACGCCCTGACAAACCCAACGTAAAGTTAATTAGAGGCTAGATCTCAACATCCAGAAAGTCCGGCGCCCCTTCCATGATCGAGGCTTCGATGCCCGCGTTCTGCGGCAGAAGGTTGCGGATGAAAAAGGAGGCTGTCTCGGTCTTGCCGTGGTAAAAAGCGGCCGTCGGGTTGTCGGCGAGCAGCTTTTTCTTTGCCTCCATTGAATCAACGTTCTTTTCCAGCATCAGGCCGGACAGCCTGTCGTTGGCGATCACGGCCTGCTCCAGAAGGAGCCAGCCCAGCGTCAGGTTGCCCAGCATGGCCAGGTACTGCGTGGCATTCATGACCGGGAACCTGATATTGCCCGCCATGCCCTCCGCGCCGAACTTCATGGTCACCGATTGCACGCGCCCCACTTCCTTGTCCAGCCGCTCGGCCAGGCCGCCCACCACGGGGTGGTCCCTGTTGGCCTTGATGAGCCCCTGGATCTCGTCCATGAACAGCATGAAGTATTCTCCCGCGTTCTTCGAGAGCTTCCTGCCCACCAGGTCCAGGGCCTGGATGCCGTTGGCGCCCTCGTAGATCGACGATATCTTCGCGTCCCGGGCAAACTGCTCGATCGGGTTCTCGCTGATGTAGCCGGCCCCGCCGTAGGTCTGCAGCGCCATGATGGCGACGTCAAAACCCTTGTCCGTGCAGTAGGCCTTGCAGATCGGCGTGAGAAGCTCGAGCAGCTTGTGGCAGTGCTCGCGCTTCTTCCCGTCCGGGTGAAACTCGCTGATGTCCGCGTAAAAGGCCGCCCTGTACAGCAGCGCGCGCATGCCCTCCACCTGCGCTTTCATCGTGAACAGCATGCGCTTGACGTCGGGATGCATGATAATAGGCACGCGCGGCGCGTCGAAGTCCCGCATGTTTTGTATCTCCACGCCCTGGATCCGCTCCTTTGAATAGTCCAGCGCGAACTGGTAGGCCGCCGAGCCCGCGGTCATCCCCTGCATGCCGCACCCGATGCGGGCCTCGTTCATGAGGTGGAACATGATCCTTATGCCGTCCCCCTCGCTGCCTATCAGTATGCCGCGGCACTTTTCACTGTCGCCGAAATTGAGCGTGCACGTGCACGATCCGTGGATCCCCATCTTCTCCTCGATTCCCACGCAGACCACGTCATTGGGCTCGCCAAGCGAGCCGTCCTCCTCCACCCGGATTTTTGGAACGATGAAGAGCGACAGCCCCTTGATGCCTTTTGGCCCGTCCGGTGTTTTTGCCAGCACGAGATGAATGATATTGGAAGTAAGCTCGTTCTCTCCCGAGCTGATGAACGACTTGTTGCCGGTGATGCTGTAGTGGTCCCCCTTCCTGGTCGCCATGGTTCGAAGGTCTCCCACGGCCGTGCCTGCCTGGGGCTCGGTGAGGCACATGGTCCCCAGCCATTCGCCGCTGTAGAGCCGCTGGGCAAAGGTCTCCTTCATCCAGTCCGTGCCGAACGCCTCGATAAGCCCGGCCGCCCCCCGTGTGAGCCCCGGGTAGATGGAAAAAGCGATGTTGGCGCCGGCGAGCATCTCACCCACGGCAATACCGATCGTGGACGGCATGCCGGACCCGCCCATCTGCTCCGGCGCGGTCAGGGCGATCCAGCCGTTTTCCGCGTACATTCTGAAAAGGTCGTGGAAGCAGGCGGGGACCTTGACCTTTCCCTTGTCGAACGTGCAGCCTTCCCTGTCGGCCACGGCGCTGGTGGGCCACACCTCGTTCTTCGCAAAGCGCTCGGCCTCGTCCAGCACCATGCGGACCTCGTCCAATGACACGGACTTGAACTGTTCCAGCTCCAGCAGCTGCTCGACGCCGAGCTGATCGAAAAGGACAAAGGCGATGTCCTGCTTGTCTATGGGGAATGTATCCAGGCTCATGAGTGACTCTCCTTATTTCAGTTGACCGTTTCCCGGGAGGCTGAAGCCTCCCCTACCCGCGATGGGAGGCTGAAGCCTCCCCTACCCCCGATGGGAGGCTGAAGCCTCCCCTGCCCGCGATGGGAGCCTGAAGGCTCCCCTGCCCGCGATTATGAAGGTCTTATGTCGGCCAGCCCTGCCGTGATGACCGGGACGTTGTCCTGGTTCACCACCTCGAAGGCGACCTTTGTTTCATCCTTCTTCTTGCCGATCGACCCGCGCGTCTCGAGGCGGTCTCCCATGAACACGGGTCTCGAGAACCTCGCCTTGATCGAGGCGAGGCGCGTGGGATCGTCGCCCGCCGCCTGTGCGATGACCGCGTTGGACGCGAAGCCCAGGACGCACAGGCCGTGCAGAACGAGCGCCTTGAACCCGGCGGCCCTGGCAATGTCCAGGTTCAGATGGATCGGGTTCTCGTCCAGCGACGCCTTGGCGTACAGCTTGCTCTGGTCTCCGGCCACGTCCACGGCCACGGTGAAATCCGGCTTCTCGATCACGGGTTTCGGCTCTTCCTTCTTCTTCTTCTTATCGCCGCCGCTCCTGTCCCTGCGCACGAAGTACCTCGAGAAGGTCTCATTGGCCAGCTGCCCCTCGCGCATGAGGCGGAAGCTTATGGTGATGAGGCTGCCTGCCTCCTTGTGCTCCACGTCGCAGATCGAAGCCTTGGGCACGATCACGTCCCCGGGCCTGAGCGGCTGGTGGAAGATCATCTCCTGCTCGCCGTGCACCAGGCGCATGATGTTCACCTCCAGCGCGGGGTCGGTGAGGATCGTCCTGGCCAGGTCGAAGTGATAGCGCACGGCCAGCAGTGGCGGTGTTTCGACGATCTCGGACTTGTCCCTGAAATACTTCGGGTTGTCGACGCTCGTGGCCCGGGCATAGTCCGACGCGTGCTCGTAGCGTATCACGAGCGGCGATTCATGGAATGTCCTGCCCATGTAATCGGAAGGAACCTGGACAGGACATTCTGCCAGGGCATCGGCAATTGCCTTTGTATAATCCTGCGTCCTGAGGATTTCCGAAAATGACAGAAAATCCGCCATCCGGCTCGCCACGATCTTCATCTGCCTGAAAGCCTCGGCCGCGTCGATTTTCCGATCGATCACGTTGCACAGCACGGCAGGGTCGGCTTTTACGCGGCTCGCGGCCGGCTCGCCCGCGGGGTCCTTCTGCGCCGTTGCGCCGTCGTCGGACCAGGTGAGCCGCCAGAGGCCCTCTCCGGCCAGGTCGAAGTCAATGGACGTGTCTTTCCCCTTGATCTTTTCAGCCGGGAAGAGCGTGGGCGCGAGCTGAAAGATCCATCGCACGCGCTCGGCCGCGCTGAGGTCGAGCTCCGGCCCGGCCGAGGGCGCCCCGGCAGGCTGG
>JBDRLK010000016.1:0-17148 GCA_043813155.1 Pseudomonadota bacterium
TCAAGGCCCGGCCCCTTCGATCCCCCGGAATCGTGCATACACCCCCATACATGGGAGAAGATTAACGCTCCAAAGCAGAACCTAAAGGTGGCCATGATTGTGGCCACCTTCTGTTGACTGTTGCCGGAAGATATTGTATTATCGAAATTGTAATGAAGGTAGCCACAGTAAAAGAATTCAAGGACAAGGCCACGAAATACCTGAAGGATGACGAGCCCATCATTGTAACGAGATACGGCAAGGTCATGGGACTGTACCTGCCCATAGACCATCCGGAGAGCTTTCCTTTCGACCTGAGAAAAGAGCTTATCTCCCGTCTCGGCGCTTATGTAAGCCATTCCCTTGAAAAGCATGGGATTAGCGAAAAAAAGCTGGTTGAAGACTTTGAAGCATTTAAAAAAACTCGCCGCAGACGCTAATGTCATCCTCTCGGCGGTCGCCGGCAAGGCGGCCATGCGTGTTTTCCTGTGCGAAGACATCGAATTCGTGACCACGCAATTCAATATCGACGAAGTCACGGAGTACCTGGAAGTCATGGCCGACAAGTACGGCCTGTCCGAAAAAATTCTTCAATCACAATTAAAACTTCTTCCCCTGACCGTCTATGATAGAGCGCATTACGACGATCACATCGAAAAAGCAGCGGAAAAAATGGCGGAAAAGGACCCTGACGACGTCGAGCTTCTTGCCCTGGCCCTGAAAATGAAAATCCCCGTTTGGACCAACGACAAACACTTCAGCCAGGCGGGTGTCGAAACCTACTCCACGGCCCAACTCCTCAAATCGTTTAAACTCTGAAAAAGCCCCCTTCCGAAGTCTGAAGGACACGGGGAAACACTAATTCCTCGTCAAAGGAAAACGTCCTGGCCCACGTGTAAACCGGGACATCGTGGATACTGTCTGCAGGCATATCCGCATGCGCGTCCCCGGCGAGCCGTATGTCTCCGCAGCCTTCACATCCCAGTGCAGGAATGTACGGCAAGGCCGTGATCAAGACTATCAGGCTGTCATGCATTAGTATGGATGGGAAAGACACATCGTGTTTCTACATGATGATACTGCAGCCGCAGCCGCCGCCGTCCGTGGTGTAGGCGACGTCTTCCTCGCCTCCGCCGTCCGACGGCCCGAGATCGCCGGCCGCGTCGTCCGACGGGTCCGCGGCCGCGTCCTCCCCGGCATCGGGCGCGGCGTCGGGGGGCATGTCAGGGATGACGGTGTCGGGCATGTCGGCCACGGAATCCACGGGCTCGGGCAGGACCTCGCCGACCATGCGGATGCGGCCGAACGAGCCCGGGTCCTTGAAGGACCCTATTCCCGGTGTCCACTCGATCCACCCGGTCCTGCCTTCACCGTCCGCGTCGTTGACCAGCACGGTAAAGCCGATCTCCAGGTCCAGCGAAAACGACGCGACATTCAGATTCGACGAGGGGATCCTGATCTCGTACACGGCGCTGCCCCCGGAAACCGCGACCGCGACCTCGCTGGCCTCGGCCGGCGCGCTTCCCGGGGCCGCCCACCTGTAGGCGGCGTCGCCCGACGGGATCTCGGCCCAGCCCAGCTCGAAATCGTCCGTTCCGTCGTACCCCATGCCGCCGCTGAGGCCGATGTCGAACGCCGCCTGGACCGAGTCGCCGGCCCAGAGCGTGTCCGCGCTGCTCGTGTTGTCGTGAATGTTATCCGTGACTTCCACGGCAAGGAAAAGGTCGTCCGAGTCCCACATGGCCGAAAACCGGCAGGACAGGCCGGATGCGTCCGGCGGCGGGTGGTCGGGGGAGACGAAGTCGTCCGGCGAGGCAATGGAGATGAAGCCCGCTTCGGTCCACTCGTCCAGGTCGCCGTCCACGATGATGCCCTCGATCATGACGGCCTGGACCGTGGGAACCGGCGGCGGGACGTCGTCGCCCTCGTCGTCGTCCTCGCTGCTCGAGCAGCCGGGATCGGCCATGTCCGCCAGCGTGTCGCCGTCATTGTCCAGCCCGTCGCAGCACTCGAACCCGCAAGGCTCCTCGTGGAAGGCGGGCTCGGCCGCGATCCTGTCCTTGAGCGCGAGGTAGGCCTCTTTCAGGAAGAAATTGTCCTCCCACGTGCCGTCGGGCCCCGACTCGCGCCGGATGATGCCGAAGCCGTCGAGCTCGTCCAGGGAATCGAGTATCTCATAGAAAAACGTGTGCGTGTACCACGGCCTGGCCAGCTGCTCGTCGATGACGCGCATGTAATAGATCTCCTGTATGTCGCGCTCGGCCTCGTCCATGGCAGGCTCGCAGTGGTAGCCCGTCTCCGTGATCCAGACATCCCTGTCGGGAATTCCGCCGTAGGCGTGGCCCGCGTCCGTCATGGTGTCGATGAAGCTTCGGCGCGTGAACCAGAAGCGGCGCTGGTCCAGGGCATTGAAAAACCTGTCCCCGTCCCACACGTCGACGCCCGTCTCGGCGAACCCGCCGTAGGTGTGGTGCACGTAGATATCGAAATTCACGCCCGCCGTGTCCATCCTGTTCATGGTCTCTTCCAGGAAAACGTCGTAATCGCCCACGTGCGCCAGCTCGGGCCCCAGGGCGAGGCAGTCGCCGAACCCCGCGTCCGCGCACCCCTCGTCGATGGCCTGCATGCCCGGCACGACGATCAGGTCCACGTACTGCTGGGCCGTGCCCTCCCAGAAGGAATCCAGGTTCGTCTCGTTCCACAGGCCGAAGTGCGTCACGCCCATGGCACGGTAGTGGGCCACCGCCTGCCTGGTGTACGGCCCGTAGGTCCCGGCAATGGGAACGTCGTTGGTGCGGCGCTCGTCCGTGTTGCCGCTGGAGGCCCATTCGGGCGTGTAGGCGATGGTCATGAACACGTCCAGGCCCCGGGACACGGCGTAAGTGACGGCATCATCCAGCGGCGCGATGAAGGACGGGGGCCCGCTCGTCGTCTGGTTGTGGATCCAGTTGTTGTCCACCCTGATCCAGGTCACGCCCAGGTTCACGCACGCGTCGATGACGTCGTTTGCCGGGATATGCGTGTTGATGCCCACCCTGTTGTCCCCGAATTCAGCGGACAGCGATCCGGTCAAGAGGGCCGCAAACAGGACGGGCAGGACTGCTGCCCATTTTTTATTGCTGCGCATGGTATTTTCTCCATTAACATGTCGCGTTGTAGGGCGACCCTTCGGGGCCGCCGCGGTTATGGGGCGGCGGGGCTGAAGCCCCGCACTACATGTGTAATGTGGGCACGCCAAAGGGTGTGCAGCACCATTCAATTGAAGACATACGAAAAGCCCAGCATGGGAATGACATAGGGATAATTCCCTCCCCCCCACTTTGAGGGGATGATGGGGATCATGAGGCCCGCATCCATGCTGAACTTGCCCTTGAAATACCTGATGCCCGGGGCAACAAACAGGTCTTCCCAGAAAAAAGGACCCGCCTCTTCCCGGGTCGCAACGGTCCCGTCTTCCGTGGTTTTCGTGATCGACGTTGTCCTGATCTGGAAGCTGGACACGAGGAGGAACACCTGGATGTTCCTGTGGGCTCTCCAGCCGACCTGGATGTAGGGCGAGATGAAGAGCCACCGGTGATACCAGTTCGTGTCATCCGTGCAGCTTCCCCCGCGGCAGCTCTCATACCTGTCATACATGAGGAAGTCGTAATAGATCAGGCCCAGCCTCACGTGAACGCAATCGCCGTCATAAGAGTACAGGAGCCCCCCTGCATACATGAGGCCGCCGTCCTCGAAGTCCTCGCCTTCATCGGACTGGTAGACGAGCGTTGAGAAAGGATAGTGGAAAAAGCCCCACGCGCTCAGCGTGTGGCGGCGCAGCTTGATGAACGACCACTTGAGCTCGAGCTGGACGCTGAGCGTGGGCGAGATTCCCACTCCCATGGTGACGCAGTTCGTGATGCCGTAATAGATGCCCAGCCCCACGGGCCGGAAAATACCGAGCGAGACCTCCCCCTTGTTCAGCGTTCCCGCGGCGGGGAGGAGGAAAACATTTCCCCTGTCATGATCCTGCGGCCATTGTGTCTCGTAGCCGAGGGTCCGGTTCCCGGCCTTGCCCCCGGGCGCGCCGCTCGACGGCGGCAAAAACCCTTCCTGGGCCGAGGCATGACCGGCCCAGGCACACAGGAGTGCGGCGACGCCGACCATGGTTGCAACATGTTTCACCATGCGATGCCTCTATTAAAGAACGGGAGGCCAAAGCCTCCCCTACCCGGGATATCGATATTATACATCATGCCATCACTCGCACGCCAGCTTTGCGGTCAGGTTTGATTTTTTACCCGCCCTCAACAGCACGTTCCTGCTCCACGCGTCGCACCCCGGAGCGCTTGCGGACACCTCGATGGCCTTGGAAGAGCTTTCGCCCATGGGGATTTCGATGAATTCGCCCGTCCTTCCCACCTTCGTGCCCTGGATCAGCACATCCGCCGGTTTGCCTGAAAAGACAATGACCGACGACGGCTTGAACGTCAGCCTCTTGCCGATCGTCTGGGTTTTGTTTTTGCCCTTTGCCGGCAGGACATTGACCGTCCACTCGGCCGGCTCGCAGCACTCCTCGTCCGTGGGCTCGAACCTTATCGTGTGCGGGCCCACGTCGAGATCCATTTCCTGGTGATTGAAATAGCTTCCGAGCATTTTGCCGTCGACGATAATATTCACGGTTTTGGGAAAGGGAACGAACCTTACCCTTCTCGTCGCGCCCATCTGGCCCTCGCTGCCGCTCTTGGCCGCCACGCTGGATATGCCCGCATGGCTGCTCTTCTTCTTTATCAATTCGCCCTTGACCTTGCCCTCCTCCTTTTCACCGGCCAGACCGGCCGATCCCTCCTTTTCGTCCCCCTGGTCGTCGTTGTACGACATGTCCTTCCATGGAAGAACGATCGCGCTCGTTGAGCCGCCCTTCTCGTCGCTTGCCTCTCCGGGCCCCTTGGACAAATAGGTCTTCCCGAGAATAAATATGACGACTAAAAATGAAAAAAACAGGATGACGCCCGCACTCCAGCGCACGGCCCTCCTTCGCGACTGCGCGCTTCTGACTTTCTTCAGCCTGCCCAGCACCTGCTCGTCATCAGGGTCCAGGGCCAGCACCCTGTTGTAAAGATCCATGGCCTCCTGGATTTTTCCCGTCTGCTCCAGCTTCAGCGCCCTTTCGGACCATGTGGCGATGCTCTTTCGCTGCCTCTTCTTCCTGTATTCATCCGGGCAATCCGTGAATGCCTTTATTTCCCCGTGAATGTCGTCAACAGCGCTCAGGTCCAGGTACTCGGTGAGCTCGGCCACGATAGGCACGAGGCTCGGGTATCTCTCCTCCGGCTCCTTTTTCAGGCATCGCTGGATAATGCGGCTGAGCCTCTTTCCCATGGCCGGATGCAGGCGCTGCGGATCGTCGATTTCCTTTTCCACGATGTTGCGCAACACGGCATGGGGATTGCCCCCGTCAAAGGCCAGCTTGCCCGTGGCGAGCCAGAACAGAAGGCTCCCGAAGCTGTAGATATCGGATTTTTCATCGAGGTGATTCCCGAGCACCTGCTCGGGCGACATGTAGTAGGGGGAGCCCAGAATCTGGCCCGTGACCGTCATGTCGTGAGCGTCGGCAAGATGGGCAATGCCGAAGTCTGCAATTTTCACGGTCCCATCCTTGTCGCACAGCAGGTTCTCGGGCTTGATATCCCTGTGAACCACGCCGCAGGTATGGGCGAACCGCAACCCGTCGGCAACCTGCACAGCCATGCACGCGGCAGCCTCGATGGGGAACTGGCCCACGCTTTCCCGCAGGCTGCTCAGGTTTCCTCCCGACACCAGCTGGGTGACGATATAGCTCTGCTTGGCATCCTCGCCGGAATAGTCGTAGATTTCGACAATATTGGGGTGGGAGATTTTCGCGATGGCCTTGGCTTCCCGGCGGAACCTTTCCTTGGCTTCCTGCCTGTCTTCGAGGTGCGGGTGGAGGACCTTGATGGCCACGGCGCGCTCCAGGTCTTCATCCTGGCCGCGATAGACCGAGGCCATGCCTCCATGCCCGATGAGCTCGATAATCGTGTACTTGCCGATCCTGTCGCCAGGTTTAAATAGCGATGACATGTATCCGACTTCAGTCTGCGCGGGTTAGAGCTTTCGCGGGACAGAGCGCAGCTCTGCCCTCGCTCCTTTTACCGCCCAAAAACGGCCCAATGCCGATAATCCTGTAGGTATAGATAATAAAGATTAAAACAAATTTGTAAATATACTTGGCAATAATGGAAAATTGAATGGTTTAAACTTATACGCAACTACTATTTGACAATAATCCTTTGTTATAATAAAAATTAGGTCAACACGCTGTCAGAAGAAGGCCCGGGTTACCAGCAATTGCCTGGCGATGAAATGCGCTGATGGCTGTTCCATGAAAGGAGCGGGTAATAACATGACAAAAAAACTTTGCCTGATGCTGCTGGTTTTCGCTTTCCTTATGTATCCATGCCTCCTGGCGGCGCAGAAGGATAAGGACAAGAAAGATACAGTCGATAATCCTTATGACAAGGAAGAGGAAGAAGTCGAGGAGGAGGTAGAAGAGGAAGTGGAAGAAGAAGTGGAGGAGGAAGAGGAGGAAGTCGAGGAAGAGGAAGAAGGGGCCGAGAAGGAAGAAGGGGTTGAAGAGGAGAAGGAGGAGGAAGGAGAGGGGGAGCCCGAGCCGATCAAGACGCCCAAGAAGCCCTACGTGCTCAAGGAATTCCCCCCGGTGGGCGTTACCTTCGTGGAGAAAGACTGGGTCACGGTGGGCTTCAGCGCCGCCTTCGCCACGAACATGGCCATCGGCTACACGGGAATCGGCAGTGACGTGGAAAACACGACCGGCGGGGACGACAACGCGCAGTGGACGAACAGTTTCAACATCCGGTGGATGCGCATGGCCCTCACGGGCAGCTTCTGGGACGAGAGAGTCACGTTCCTCATCCGGGGCGACCTGGCGGAAGAGGCCTTTTTCGACGAGAACAGCCCGGGCGAGATGGACAGCGGGTTTCTTCTCGACGCCCAGGTCGGCCTGTTTCCGTTCAAGGGCATCGGGCCCAAGGAGCTCGGAGGCTTCGGGATCCTCGTGGGGCGCTTCGTCCCCAACTTCACGCATTACATGCCCAGGTGCGTCGGCCAGCTTGACATGCCCGACTACCCGCTTGCCATCTCCACGTTCGGCCCCTTCAGGCAGCTGGGGATGGAGCTCGTTTTCTACCACATGTTCGTGGACGCGACCGTGGGACTATACAACGGCATGAAGTACCGCTATGGCGAGCCCGTGGGCGACGTGAACGTGTCCTCGGAATGGATCGGGCCGGGCTACGCGGGCGCCACGTGGGGCCCGAACTCAAACCTCACGGACGACAACTCGGCCAAGGACTTCCTCATAAGGGTGAGGGGAAAATATCCCAAGCTCGGCATCTTCGTCGAGGGATTCGCCTACATCGGCATGCCCGAATTCTACGCCGAGAGCGGGGACCACTCCTTCGGCTACAACATCACGTTCGGCGGCGAAGTCGGAATCGATCACAGGTTCTCGCCCATGTTCAAGTTCAAGCTGGTCGGCGGCTTCATGGGCCGCAGGGTCACGTTCCCCGACGGGGCCGAATGCGGCGGCGACGCGTGCCAGGCCTACACTCAGACGGGAGCCTATGTCCACCTGGGCGCTCAGATCGGCAGATGGGTCGAGCCCATGATCCGCATCGACTGGCTCAACGACAGGGGCCAGTAGCTCGTCCTGGCCGGCGTCGAGGGCCTGCAGGCCAATGAAGCCGTCTGGGCCCTGTGGCCGAGCGTGGGCCTCAGGTTCCTCCTCTTCGGGGAGCACATCCAGCTGACCATCGTGGAGACGTACAAGCACAACGCCAACCCGCATGCCGATGACGACAACGTAATCGCGATGCAGCTCATCCTGCTTCTGTAACACCGTCCTGTAGGGCGGCCCTTCAGGGCCGCCGTTGCGGGGCTGCTAAAGCCCCGCCCTGCGGCACAAAAGATTATTGGGATAACGCTTGGTTCTGCGCAAAATCTTCTCCGACATCAAGCGGGAAAAAGGCAGGTTCATCAAGTTTTGCATCGTCGGCGGCAGCGGTGTGGCGGTCAACCTGTTTTTCGTCTGGCTGGGCAACGCATACGCTTTTGCAGGCCTGGCCGACAACATCAAGACCCCGCTGGCCTATGCGCTGGGAATCGTCACCAGCATCTTTACCAACTTCATCCTCAATTACCTCTGGACATGGGGGGATATCGAGAAAAAGGACGCGCGGCAGTTTTTAACGCGCCTGCTCAAGTACTACATCGTCTCGGCCGTCGCGGCCCTGATACAGTTCGCGGTTTCAAACGGTCTTGCCTTTGCGATGAAATATCATGCCGCGGCGGGGGCACAGGACGTGCACGTGCTGTGGAAGCTCCTGTTCGCGTGCGCGGGCATCGTCGCGGGAATGCTCATCAACTTCTTCATGAATCACTACTGGACGTTCAGGAAGTAGCTTTCGGCTGTCGGCTATCGGCTTTCAGCTTCACCACCGCCGCAGCCGCCGCGGTCAATCGCGGCGGCGAGGTGTTTCGTGAGGGTGATGTAATCATCGAGGGTCAGGTTTTCCGGCCGCAGGCCCGGGTCGATGCCGGCCCGGTCCACGGCTTTGAGAAGGTCCTGTTTGTCCAGGCCCATGGACACGGCTGCCAGCGCGAGCGCCCGGCCCAGCTTCTTGCGGCGGTACTTGAAGGCATTGGCGGCAATCCTCTTGAAAAGCGCCGTGTGCCCGGGCTCCAGTCCCGTCCGCTCCTTTCTTTCGAGAATCAGCTGCCTGGAATCAACCCTGGGCCGGGGATAAAAGCTCCCGGCCCTGATCCTGATCCCCTGCCTGACGCGCCAGGAAAACTGCATGAGGAGCGTGAGCGCCCCGTACTGCCTGCAGCCGGGCGAGGCAAGGATTCTCATCGCCACTTCCTCCTGGATGACGATCGAGGCGGCTTCGACCGCCTCCAGCTCGTCCGTCATGATTTTCATGATTTCGCCGGCAATGGAGTAAGGCAGATTACCCGCCAGGGCGATCCGCATCCCCGGCCGCCGAAGCCTGAGCGGGCAGCGCAGCACATCGGCCAGCACCAGCGTCAGCCCTTTCCTGCCTTCCAGCCGCTCGCCGCACAGCCTGCCCAGCCGCCTGTCCCTCTCGATGGCAAGCACTCTCATGCCCTCATCCAGCAGGGCCTCTGTCAAATTTCCGGGCCCGGCGCCGATCTCGATAACGAGATCAAATTTCCCCTGTATCCCCCCGAACGCCCTGCCCAGGGCGCGAAGCGGGGCCGCGCTGACAAGAAAACTCTGGCCCATCCGCTGCGAAGGGCGGATTTTATATTGTTGCAAAAACGACTTGAGTTCTTGACGCGTTAGCATTATAAACAAAAATTGGGTTGAATTTTCGAAAATTGAAATTAAGATATACTATATCGGATTCAAGTATTTTTCCAAGGAGGATTCCATTATGAAATCTAAGGGCCTTTTAATTTTCATGCTGCCGGCGCTCGTGCTGGCCTGGTGCTCAACGGAAACCAAGGGCGGGCAGGACGTCCTCTTCGACCCCACGGACGACACTGTCGACATGCCCGTGACCTGCGATTCGGGCTCGGACCTCGACTTCGACGGCATTGCCAGCGCCCATGAAGGCGCGGAGGATTTCGACGGCGACACGATCCCGAATTACCGCGACGAGGACAGCGACGGTGACGGAATCAGCGACCTCATCGAAGCCGGGGACGACGACTGCGCCACGAGACCCGTTGACAGCGACGGTGACGAGTATCCCGATTTTCTCGACCTGGACAGCGACGACAACGGCGTCCCGGATGCCGACGAGGGAATCCTCGACACCGACGGAAACGGAATCCCTGATTACGCCGACCCTGACAACGACGGTGACCGGCTTCCCGACACCAAGGAAATCGGCGACGATCCGGCCCATCCGCTGGACTCGGACGGCGACACGATCCCCAACTACATGGATACCGATTCGGATAACGATAATATTTCCGACGCCCTCGAAAGGGAAATTGACGTGGACGGCGACGGGATCCCGGCCTACCTCGATGACGATTCCGACGGCGACGGCTATCTGGACGCGGAAGAGTTAAATGCCTGCCTCCCTGAATCCGAGGTCCCCGTGGACACGGACGGGGACGGCTCGCCCGATTTCCTCGACACCGACTCGGACAACGACGGCCTGAGCGACGCGCAGGAAAACGTCGTCGGCAGCAGCCCGTGCAAGGCCGACACGGACGGGGACGGCTTCGACGACCTGGCCGAGTGGGCCCACCCCACGGCCGACCCGAGCGATCCCGCGCTGGGCATCCCGGAGGACGACTTCTACCTGGTCCTTCCTCCCGGCGGGCCGCTCGAGGAAAGGGACCTGGATTTCGGCACGGACATCCAGGTGGCGGACATCTTCTTCCTGGTGGACACGACCGGGTCGATGTACTCCGAGATCGACCAGATCAAGGCAACGCTCTCGTCGATCATTATTCCGAACATCAAGGCAAGGATTCCCGACTCGCATTTCGGCGTGGCCTGGTTTGCGGATTTCGCCACGGGCAGCTACGGCTCGAGCTCGGACAAGGCCTTCGAGCTGCTCCAGGAAATGACGGACAACGTGGGGCTGGCCCAGACCGCCGTCAACTCCCTTCCCGACCAGATGGGCGCGGACTGGGCCGAGAGCCAGGTCGAGGCCTTGTACCAGAGCTGCACGGGGGCGGGGCTCGGCACCTGGGTGAACTCCTACGTGTGCCCCGACGGGTTCGGCGCGCCCTGCTTCAGGTTCGGCGCCCTGCCGATCATCCTGCTGTTCACCGACGCTCCCATGCACAACGGCCCGCCCGGAACCGTGGGGGACGCTTACACGGGCATCATCCCCGCGCCCCATGAGTGGAGCGACGCTATCGCGGCCCTGAACGACCTGCACGCGAAGGTCATCGGCATGGACTCGGAAGGCTCCTACGGCAGGGATGCCTGGCACGACCTGAACGAGACGGCCATCGCGACCGGCACCGTGGATCTGGACGGGACGCCCCTGGTTTTCGACATCGGCTCCAGCGGCGAGCTCCTGGACACGAGCGTCGTGGACTCCATCGAGACCATTGCCACGAAGGTTCCCTTCGACGTCGACACCTACGTGATGGACCTGCCCGACGGCTACGACGACCCGGGGTGGGAAGAGGTCGACGCCCGCTGCTTCATCAAGAAACGCATCCCGCAGCCGGGCTGGACGCCGCCCCCGGGGTACACGGCGGAGGAAGCCGTGGCCTTCTATGACCAGACGGCGTTTTACCTCGTCCTCCCGGGCACGCAGGTCACGTTCAAGGTGCAGTTCCAGAATTACATCGACGAGGCGACCAACTGCTACGAGGGCGACAAGATGGCAAGAGTGTTCCTGGCAAGAATCGTCGTCAGGGGCGACGGCGTAACCGACCTCGACGAAAGAGAGGTCGTCATCATCGTTCCGTCCAAGGAGGTCATTCTCGAATAGAGTGCCGGAACGAAACCGGGAAACAGGATACGGGGCGGCCGGGGAGGCCGCTGGAAATATTAATAAAAATAACAGGAGAATGGGCAATGAAAAAAAATCTACAACATGGAAGGGGTCGGACCTTGAGTCATTGCATTCGGGAGAACACAAGATTCAACGTCCGACCCCTGTATTTAACCGGTCTTCTTGTTTTTGTCTTTGCCGCGGGAGCATCGTCCTGCGGAACCAGCGATCTGACGCCAAGTGACGACGCCAAGACCGAGGACGTGCTGTGGGAGTATGAAGGCGTCCTGCCCTGCGACGAGTACACGGACGCGGACGGGGACACCATCCCCGACTCCATCGAGGGCATGGGCGACCCGGACGGCGACACGATCGCCAACATGTACGACGACGACAGTGACGGGGACGGCATCCCCGACGCCGTGGAGGCGGGAGACAGCGACCTGTGCACCCTCCCGGCCAACAGCGACGTGGACCCGTCGGTCGAGGGGTCCGGCGACGACACATTCGATTTCCTGGACACGGACAGCGACAACGACGGCCTGAGCGACGCGGACGAGGTGAGCATCTACGGCACGGACCCGACGGAAAAGGACACCGACGGCGACGGCTATTCCGACCTGGGCGAAGTGGCGGCGGAAACCGACCCCCTCGACCCGGCATCCGTCATGTCGCCCGACGATTTTTACGTCATCCTTCCCTATCTCAGCCCCGAGCAGCACAGGGACCTGAAGTTCGGCACGGACATCAAGATCGCCGACGTGTATTTCTTCATCGACACCACGGGAAGCATGGACACGGCCATCAGCAACGTGGCCAGCAGCCTCAGCTCCACGATCGTGCCCGAGATCATGGCCAGGATCCCCGACGTGCAGGTGGGCATCGGCCATTTCAACGACTTCCCCAGCGGGATGTACGGCGACATGAGCGACATGCCCTACTGGCACGACGTGGACATCACCGACAACATTGCCCAGGTCCAGTCCATGGTGAACACCTACCCCGGCTCCATGCTCTGGGGAAGCGGGTTCGACACGCCGGAGAGCAACATCATCGCCATGTACCTGACCGCCTCGGGCAACGGGATCAACGCGGGAGGCGCGAGCATCCCGCCCAGGGTCTGCCCGGGCTATGCCGACGAGCCGGGCCCCAGGATCGGCTATCCGTGCTTCAGGCCCTTTGCCCTGCCCATTCTCGTGCACATCTCCGACGCGCCGTGGCACAACGGCCCGGCCATGGAGAACCCGTACGACTTTGCCACGTACGGCTACGTGGACGCCCTTGCGGCCATGAACAACATCGGCGCCAGGCACGTGGGCGTGTTCGTCAACAACTACGGCACCGAGGGGCTGCCCTTCATGGAGCAGGCCTGCAGGGACACGGGCACCGTCGACTCCACGGGCCAGCCGCTCGTGGCCGTGTCCGACACGGGGGCGGTTTCCAGCAACGTCGTGGACATGATCGCGTCACTGGCCTCCTCCACGCCGCAGGACGTCAACGCCGTGCCCGAAGACGTGGTACCCGACCCCCTCCCGCCGCGCGATGAGTTCGACGCCACGCAGTTCATCCTCGCCATCACGCCCAAGGAAGCCTGGCCTCCCGAGGGGTACCCGCCGCCCGTGTTCGACTCGGTCTATTTCTACGATGTCATCCCGGGAACGGAAGTCGAGTTCGACGTGACCTTCTACAACGGCGTGGTGCCTCCCGCGGCGACCGCGCTGGTCTTCAAGGCCAGGATCAACGTGATGGGCAACGACGTGACCCGCCTCGACACGAGGGACGTCATCATCATCGTGCCGACCGAGGGAATGGGAGATATCATAATCTAGCGATTAGCTTTCAGCTGTCGGCTTACGGCTTTCAGTTTCACCACCTCCACCTCCCCTACCCCCGTCGGGTAGGGGAGGCTTTAGCCTCCCGTTCGCCCCTGCCCCCGTCGGGTAGGGGAGGCTCTAGCCTCCCGTTCGCCCAATCGAGTAAAATCGGACCGATAATATGTTGAATTGCGGGAATAAATTTGTATTCTTTTGATTTTTTCGTATATAAACTGAAGCAGGATCATAATATCCACACCTTCAAATAAAAGAGAGCCCCATGCCGGAAGAAGCAACAATCCTGATCGTCGACGACGAGGAAAGCAACGTGCTTTCCCTGCAGAAAATCTTCTCGAAAGAGGGTTACAATGTCCTGTCCGCCCTGAACGGAAAGGACGGCCTGGACCTTCTGCGCGGCCGCGAGGTGGACGTTGTGCTGGCCGACCTGCTCATGCCCGGCATGAGCGGCGTCGAGCTGCTGCGGGCGGCGCGGGCGCTGTCCCCGGAAGTCGAATTCGTACTCATGACCGCCCACGGCACCGTTGAGACGGCCGTGGAAGCCATGAAGGACGGGGCCTACGACTTCGTGGAAAAACCCCTCAAGAGGATGGGTATCCTGAAAGTCGCCCAGAAAGCCCTGGAAAAGAGGCGTCTCGTGCTCGAAAACAAGAGCCTGCGCTCCCAGCTGCGCTCTTCGGTGAGCCGTGACATGATAGGCAACAGTCACATCTGGAGGCAGACGCTCGACCTGTCAAGGCAGGCCGCCGCTTCCATGGCCAACGTGCTCATCCAGGGGGAAAGCGGGACGGGCAAGGAAATCCTGGCGCGCTTCATTCACGCCAATTCCGACAGGAAGGGGAAGCCTTTTATTGCCGTCAACTGCGCGGCCATTCCGGAAACCATTATCGAGGCCGAGCTCTTCGGGTACGAGAAGGGCGCGTTCACCGGCGCCGTGACCAAGCGCGAAGGGTACATTTCGCAGGCCAACGACGGAACGCTCCTGCTCGACGAAGTAGGGGAAATACCGCTCCAGGTCCAGGTCAAGCTCCTGCGCGTGCTGCAGGAAGGCGAGTACAACCCTCTCGGCGGACGCCAGCGCACCGCGGATTTCCGCCTCATCACCTCGACCAACAAGGACCTTCACCAGGAGATGGCTGACGGAAAATTCCGCGACGACCTGTTTTACAGGATCAACGTGGTGGAAATCTCCTGTCCGCCTCTCAGGCACAGGAAAGACGATATCCCGATCCTGACCGATTATTTCCGCAAGAAGTTCGCGTCCAGGGACGGAAAAGACATCGCGGACTTCACCGAACAGGCCATGAAGAGACTGATCGATTATTCATGGCCGGGCAATATCAAGGAGCTGGAGAACACGGTGGAACGCGCCGTGGTGCTGACAAAAAGCAATACCTTCGACGTCAGCGACCTTCCGAAAACCATCATCGAGGAGAACGCGCCCACGGGCACGATCCAGATCTCCATCGGCACCTCCCTCGAGGAAATCGAGCGCGTCGTCATCCGCGAAACCCTCAAGAAAACCGACGGAGACAAGAAGCTGGCCGCGCACCTGCTGGGCATCGCCCCCCGCACGATCTACCGCAAGCTGGAATCGCTGTAATACATCCCCCGGGTTGGGGAGGCTCTAGCGGCTGTGCCGCAACCCCTATGACCGACGGGTGTCATACAACATAGTGGTGCTGCACGCCCTCGGCGTGCCTGTATGTGGCGCCCCGAGGGGGCGCAGCACTAATTGCGACACAGCCTCTTTAGCCTCCCGTGAAAAGGAACGGGCGGCTGAAGCCGCCCCTACCCACGTTTAAAGAGAGTATCAGTCCTCAGGCTGGCTTCCCCCGGTCTCGTCGTCGAGGCCCTCGACCTTCAGCGTGCCGTCCAGGTGCCTCTTGTAGCGGTCGATGTGTTTCTCGCCGATGCGGTAGGATTCCGAGGCCTTGTCGAGCTGCCTGCCTATGTCCTCGTATTTGCGGTAAAAGGCCTCGAAGGCCTTTCCCAGCGCCCTGAGCCCCTCCTGCAGCTGTTTGGCGTTTTTTATGACCTCGATGTTGCGGATGCCGAGAATCACGATCTGAAGAAAAGCGTAGAACGTATTGGGGCTGACGGGCATGACCTTCTGCTCCTGCGCATACTCGAAGATGGCGCAGGGCTGTCCGATCGCGTTTTTCTCCGCGATGGTCTCGTAATAGATGGCCTCCGAGGGGATGAACATGAGCGCGAACTCGCTCGTTCCCTTTTCAGGCTTGATGTACTTGGCCGCAATGCTCTTGATCTGGCCGCGGACGGCTTTTTCGTAACCCTTCCACGCTTCCTTCTTTTCCGCCTCCGTCGCCGCGTCCAGGTACCTGCGGTAATCATCCCGTGGAAACTTTGCGTCGATGGGAATGATGATGTTCTTGAACGTAATGGCGGCGTCGACGCGCTCGCTGCCATCGATCGTATACTGCCTGTGCCACAGGCCCCGGGGAAGCACTTTCTCGAGCATTTCCTCGAGCACGGCCTCGCCATAGCTTCCTCGAAGCTTGGGCGTCTGCAAAAGGTCCCTGAGCGACCGGCCCAGCTCCTGCGCATCCTCCTGCTGCCGGATGATTTGCTGGATCGTGGCGCTCATCTCCTTGATATTCTCGACGGTCCTGATGGTGTGCTCGGATATGAGGTCCTTGGAATGCGTGACTTCCTTGCGCGTGTCGCCCAGCTCCTGGCGCAGGTCGGACTGAAGTGCGGCGAGCCTTTCCTGCAGCGATGCGTCGAACTTGGCCGACTCATCCCTGCGGGAGGCAGAGAAATGAAGGAACAGGACGTAGCCGACGAGCGCCAGGACGACCACCTGCAGAACGATGGTGACGACGATTAAAGGGGCCATTAAATCTTCTTAATCTTCCTGAAAGACGTTTTCGATATAATTGATCCTGGGATCGTCCTCTTCCTGCCACAGGACCTCGGCCACGTCAATGCGGTGCCTGCAGCTCGACAGCCTGTGCCTGCCGATGAACAGTTTCGAGGCCGCGTGGATTTTCTTCAGCTTGGCGGCGGTCACCGCTTCGACTCCCCTGCCTTTTTTCAGCGATTTTCGCGTTTTCACCTCGACAAAGCACACGAGGCTTCCCTTCCGGGCTATAATATCTATTTCTCCCCCCTTGACCGCAAAATTCCTGGCTAAAATGGAAAACTTTTTCTTCTTGAGATGATCGCAGACGAGAGCCTCACCACGGCCGGCAAGGGAGGAGGCCGCTACCGGCATTCTTCGGGCGTATAGGAATCTACAGTGTACGAGGTCGATCCTTCCTTGTAGCAGTTGTCGATGAGATCGCAGGCATGCGGGATAACCGCGTTGTCCCCCTTGTACAGGTCGTCCTTCTTTGCGCAGTAATAGCCTGACACGGAAGCTTCCGTGGAGGTCACGATTTTCACGCAGCAGTAGCCCGCCGGACATTCCGAGTAATTCGCGCCAGATCCGCAGGGCCGCGTACAGTAGGGACCCTGGATATCTTCCGTAATATAGGGGTTCTGGTAGTTGTAATCGATCTGGTACACCATGCACACCCGCGTCCTGCACTGCAGCGAGCGGCCTTCGAGATAGATTTCATCCTGGTCCCAGTCGCACCTCTTCCACTCTCTCTCGAGGTCGTCTTCGGCGGGGGCCGGACATGATACGGGGTCGCAGGGGTCTCCAACCCCCTCGGGGGCGCAGGCGCCAAGGAACAAAAGCATTACACTGAAGATCAACAGGGTTATTCTCATCATCACCTCCTGAGAAAACATGGGGTAGCTGCACGCTCTTGGCGTGCCCGAGGGGCCTGTTCAGGCGGGCCAAGCTTGTCCCGAGC